>JAKBGL010000175.1 GCA_021833085.1 Actinomycetes bacterium
AGCTGTTCAGAGTGCTTAACAGTCGATACACGGAGAAGGTCTCAAAGGATAGTTTGGGAAATGTGCTGGGAGCACTAACGGCACTTGTGAGTGTGGTATTGGGGGCGGTAGCCCTGAGCATAGATGTGACCATTCCTCCATTTTGGCTTCGCGTTAGTCCAGTTGTGTCAGAGACGTTACAACGCTATGTCCCTGCCAAAGACGTTGAGGTCATAGCAACTATGAATGTGGTAGGTAGATACGCCTCTAGAGGATCGATATATGCGTGGTTTGGAGACCCTCAGTCGTTCCCGGTCTGCACGACTCATCAGGTGATTGTGCTTGTAGCTAACGACTATACTCAGCCCGTTCGCAGGAGTGTAGTACTTGGAGAGGTTCTGGCCTTAGAAAAAGTACAGTGGGCAAAAGTGATAGAGACCGGAAGCCAAACCTGGATCTTTTCACTTTCTCTTCCCAAGGACTCTACTCTCACCCTCCCTGGTGCAACTTATCAGTTAGGACTAAATGGCTTGGCCTGTCACAACGCTTAGTCGCTTGTCCCTAGGGATAAGTTTCGCCTAGAGTCGAGGCGGGACTCTTAGCTACGGTTAGTTCCAGCTAGCGTGTGATGTAACTTGAGCGGTGAGACCTAAGGAGGTTTTAAAGGAGCGTTTGAAGTCGGATGAAGCTTTGGTGCTTTACGAATGTGTATAGCCTCCTAAAGGCCGATAGACGCTGGCAATCTTTTGACTTATCTCAGTAAACTCCTGGTCGATCTCGGACCCATCTACTAACCCGACACCTGCTTGAAAGCGTACCTTGTCTCCGAGATCTCGAAGCGATCGAATCGCTAGGTAGACTTCACCGTCTAAGGCTGAGTCCATGGTGCCGACCAACCCACCGAAGAATCCTCGGTCTCCTTCGAGTTCTCTAACTATAGAAAGTGCAACGTCTTGAGGATCTCCGCAGATTGCAGGTGTAGGTGCTACGTTCGCAAGGATAGATAGGAGATCGACATTGTCCTTGAAGTCGGTTGCTCTAATCTCTGTTGCGATGTGCGTTATTGGACCGGCCTCGAACGTCAACGGCTTCGAGGATTCGACGTTTTGAGCAAGTGACCTAAGTCCGGTTGTTATAGCCTCTACGACCACGTCATGTTCGTGAATGTCTTTTTGAGAGGTACTCAGCTCTTCGCTATTTTCAGTTTTACGAGTGCCCGCAAGCGGCGTCGACCTGGCCACTCCACTTTGGAGAGAGAGGACCAACTCTGGCGTTATACCTATGTAGCTCGCAGTGCAAAAAAGATGAGAACTCTTCATGGATTGCTTCAGACGCCTCATGCACTCAGATCTGGAGAACATCTCGGTCTTGCGTGCTTGTGAAGTTAGAGAAAGGACTACTTTCCCAACGGCGTGAGTCTCTATAGCTTCGATCGCCACTTCAAACTTTGACCGCCAGGCTCCAAGGTCTAGTGGCTCTAACTCTGAAAGTAACTTATCTCTATGAGGTTCTCTTGTTGGCGCAGTGTTAAGCGTCGATAGAACTCTCTCTAGCGCTACAGAGTTGGTGTCACTAGAATACCCCAGGTGGTTGTAGGTAACGTGTAGTTGTGATGATCCTCGTGTTCCAGTTATCGTTATCTCTGGGACCACTACGCTAACTGGCTTGTCGGGGTCGAAAGGGGTAACAATCTGATATAGGGGAGTCTTAGGGTCAACGTCAGACTGGACTAAAGGTAAGAACTCTCTAATGGAGTTGTTCTTCAAATCCTTTAGAGAGTGGCTCTTGGATCGGTATACCTGGCCGACTCCTAGTGACCATTGATCGGTACCTTCGAGGAAGAACGTTGGTTCCAAAGAACTAACGAGATCGTACATTTCGGCTTTAAAGTACCCGATGTCTTTTCTGAAAAGTTTCTCTTGAACCTTACTTCTCAAGATCGATCCTTTCTCGCCAAAATGAGTTGAGAGACGCCAAAGGTTAACTCTTTGCGAATGACCCCGCTGAATCTAGCGTCTTTAAATAGCTCGATAAGCTCTTCGGGAGGTGGGAGATAAGCGACTGAGGCAGGTAGGTAACGATATGCCTTCGCGTTCGACAAGAGAGCGCCAAGCTCTGGGACCACCTTGTTGAAGTAGGCGTCATGGATTACCTCCACTAGACGAATGGATGGAGTCGACACCTCTAAAACTGCAACTCTTCCACTCGTCTTGAGAACGCGATGAAACTCAGAAAGAACAAGTGGGATCTCTTTGAAGTTTCTAAGAGCAAAACCACAGGTAATTACATCGACACTCTCGTCTTGAAAGGGTAGCTGAAGGGCGGAGCCTTGAACGAGAGGTTGGGTGCTTCGACTGTGTTCTAACATTCCGAAAGAAAGATCGACGCCCACAACGTAAGGGGTGATGCCTTTGGCCAGAACGAGGAAATCTCCAGTTCCAGTTGCAACGTCGAGTAGCACTTCGCCGTCTTTGAGTTGGGACGCTCTAAGAGCTTTGCGACGCCACCTTTGATCTAGGCCAAAGGTCATAACCCTATTTACGAGGTCGTAACGAGACGATATCTCATCAAACATCGTTCTTACAAAACGTTCCTTATCCTTTGGATCTGGCAACGGTGTACTAGTCACTGTTTTGCACTCCGTCTTCTGCTAGAGCTTTGTGGATCAATGCGAGTTCCGCATCTGTCCCAATGGTACGAAGGAGAGAGAATGCGGCCAGAGCAAGTTCTTTTTCGAAGTGCAGACTTACTAGTTCTGTTGCCGCTGTAAACATCTTTTCATAGACGTTCAAGATCTCTGGAGCAGCTGCTTCTCCTAACTTTGCAAGCAGTGGCTCTCGTATGTTTTTGGCAAACATCTGAGCGGCTTCTCCTGTGAGTGTTTTTACGTTCTCGTGATACTTTTTTGCGACCGAAAGTACCTCCATAAGGGGCAGTCCTTGCTTTAGCAACTCTAAAGCAGTGCGTGCAATTGCAATGTCGATATCGCTAAAGAGCTCTTCAGTCTCACTTTTTGATGATAGAACGCCATCTCGAACGAGTGACACCAAGATTGCACTCGGTACCCCAGTAAGGCGTGAAAGGTATTCAAGACTGTAGTTACCAGAGAGCGAACGATTGACACTGGTAGTAGGACTCTTGTTGTTGCTATCCAGATGGGCCGCTATTGCCTTTAAAGACCAACCTCTCTCTTGTAACGTTTTGATCTCAACTAATCTATCGAGGTGAATCTTTGAGTAGAAAGCATGGCGTCCGAGTCGAGTCGTCGGTGGGAGTAGTCCGATGCTTTGGTAGTATCGAATCGTGTCTATCGATACTCCGGTTTTTTCAGAGATCTCCGTGGGAAGTAAGCTGCAGGACTCTCTCTGCTTCAGTGTTCCAGTCATACATTAATAGTAGCTACTTAAAAGGTTCAAGTAAAAACTCTCTGTGTCTA
>JAKBGL010000176.1 GCA_021833085.1 Actinomycetes bacterium
ATGAAGAGGCGTTGGACATCGTATCTGAGCTCGGCTTTCCTATTATGCTTCGACCTTCATTTATCCTTGGTGGTGCGGGTACGGGCATATGTAAGGACAAGGAAACCTTCTCTGAGATGGTAAGGGCGGGGCTTCAAGCATCCCCGGTACATGAGGTCTTAGTTGAGGAGTCGATCGAGGGTTGGAAGGAGTTCGAACTTGAGTTGATGAGAGATAAAGCAGATAACTGTGTCGTTATCTGTTCTATTGAAAACTTCGATCCTATGGGAGTACATACAGGCGACTCCATAACGGTTGCTCCGGCTCAAACTCTAAGTGATGTCGAGTATCAGATGATGAGGGACGCGGCTTTTAGAGTTATTCGCCGAATAGGGGTGGAAACCGGTGGATCTAATATTCAGTTCGCTGTCAATCCTAAAGACGGCAGAATGGTTGTTATTGAGATGAATCCGCGGGTGTCGAGGTCCTCTGCACTTGCTTCCAAGGCCACCGGATTTCCGATCGCTAAGATTGCAACGAAACTAGCGCTAGGATACCTGCTCGATGAGGTGCAAAACGATATCACTCGGGTTACACCTGCAAGCTTTGAACCGACGATCGACTACGTGGTAACGAAGGTACCTAGATGGGTCTTTGAGAAGTTTCCAGGTGCGATCGATAGACTTGGTACCTCAATGCAGTCGGTGGGAGAGGTTATGGGAGTAGGTCGCAACTTCTGCGAGTCGCTGCAAAAGGCCCTTCGTTCCATCGAGCGGGGTAGAGATGGTCTCAATGCAGATCCATTTGAGCTTCACTACGATAAGGTAAATACGGTCCAACTCTTAGAGGAGGTGACGGTTCCTACATCGGATCGAATCTTCAAACTTGAGTCGTTACTGCGTCGTGGATGTAGAACTAGTGAGCTCTCTGACCGTACCGGCATCGATCCGTGGTTTTTAAATCAGATTGGACGCGTGTCTCATTTTCGAAACCAACTCAGTGCCCGGCTATCTCGTGATGGCGCGTACGCCTTGTCAGACGATGAGCTGTATGCGGGCAAAAGGCTCGGGTTCTCTGATGCACAGCTCGCCTATATAAGCGGACTTAGCGAGACGGAGATACTAAAGAGACGTCGTAAAATGAAGCTTGTAACGACCTATAAGGCGGTAGACACCTGCGCCGCTGAGTTTGAGGCTTTCACACCGTACTTCTACTCGACCTATGAGTCTGAGACTGAGGTGGTCCCCTCTGAGGCCAAGAAGATCATAATCTTGGGTTCTGGCCCAAATCGTATCGGGCAAGGCCTGGAGTTTGACTACTGCTGTGTCCATGCGAGCTTTGCGCTTAGAGAGGCGGGTTACGAGACGGTGATGATTAACTGTAACCCCGAGACCGTATCGACGGACTACGACACCTCCTCAAGGCTCTATGTAGAACCTCTTACTAAAGAGGCCGTGAACGACGTTATTGAAACGGAGTCTCAAAGCGGACAACTAGTCGGAGTGGTGGTGTCCTTTGGGGGTCAAACTCCTCTGCGATTGGCGGCTGATATCGACCCAGCTCTTGTTCTTGGTACATCTCCGGCTTCTATCGACCTGGCGGAGGATAGGGAGAGATGGAATGACCTTTGTGCGAGACTCAACATTCCTCAGCCTAGAGGTGCAACGGTTCATACGGTCAAAGAGGCTAAGGAGGTCGTAGCGAGAATCGGTTTCCCAGTTCTGCTTCGCCCTAGCTACGTGTTGGGAGGTCGAGCGATGGAGATCGTCTATGACGACGCTCAACTTGAAGCTTCTTTCGAACACTTGTCGACTCTTTCAGATGAAGGTACTAGATCTCAAAGCGGTCCTATCTTGGTTGATAAGTTTCTTGAAGACGCTATCGAGGTCGATGTGGACGCGGTTAGAGACCTAGATGGTGACTTCTTTATCGGGGGAATCATGGAGCACGTAGAGGAAGCCGGGGTCCACTCAGGTGACTCAGCATGCGCACTACCGCCGCAAACCCTCTCCGGTGAGACTCTGGCAGTGATTGAGGAGTACTCTAAGGCTCTAGCAGATGAACTCAACGTTGTGGGTCTCATAAATATTCAGTTTGCTGTCAAAGCGGGCCAGGTCTTCGTTATCGAGGCGAACCCTAGAGCCTCTAGGACAGTTCCATTTGTAGCCAAAGCAACAGCAGTGCCTCTTGCGAAGGTCGCCTCCTTGGTTATGGTAGGAGAGCGCCTTGAGACGCTAAGGGCTAAGGGAACTCTCGGAACCGGAGAAAGACTAGCGCACGTGGCGGTAAAAGAAGCTGTGCTACCCTTTAATCGCTTTCCAGACGCTGACACCCTTTTAGGACCTGAGATGCGCTCTACCGGTGAGGTCATGGGTATCGATAGGTCGTTTCCATTAGCGTTCTTAAAGAGTCAACTCGGCGCAGGAACGCGACTTCCACTTTTTGGTACGGTATTTCTCTCTCTAGCCGATAGGGATAAGGTAGCCGGCGCAGAGCTAGCTCAAGGCTTTCAACGACTTGGATATGAGATCTGCGCCACTCAAGGTACCGCTGAGCATCTTAGGCGAAACGGTGTCGACGTTGATCTAGAGGTAGCTAAGGTCTCCGAAGAGCGGTCAGCGTCAGAGGGGCAGCAAACTCTGAGAGAGTTTGAAGAGTTCGATGGTCGTGTCGATGCAGTGCGTCTCATATCGTCAGGACGAGTCTCTTTGGTTATAAATACACCGAGAGGTTCTGGACCACGTGCCGATGGATATCGGATCAGGAGCACTGCTCAAAGACATTTAGTCCCAGCCCTCACTACTATATCTGCAGCTAAGGCTGCCCTTTTAGCCCTCGGGGAGTTGCGCGGTAAGGAGTTAGAGGTTCGTTCGATTCAAGAGTTCCATAAGGCGCTGCAAGGTACATGAGAAGGCGTTGGAGAGAGCAACAAAACGACTCAGTCGATCTAAGTACTTGGCTCTATGGTCGAAGACTCCCTTCCCCGATAATGAGTGCCTCAGGGACCTCTGGACACGGTGCCGAACTCGCTGCCTTTGGTGACCTGTCTCTAATCGGAGCGGTGGTAGTCAAGTCTTTGGCACACTTTCCCAATGAAGGTAATCCTGCTCCGAGAGTAGGAGTGGTGCGAACTGGGATGATAAACTCCGTCGGTCTTCCTGGACCAGGTGTAAAGCGTTGGATTGATGACTACCTACCCGACCTTATACGACTGGATGCAAACGTAGTAGTGAGCGTTTGGGGTAGGACTAGGGCAGACTACATAACAGCGGTAGAACAACTGGTACCTGTGGCGTCGCATCTAACGGCAATCGAGGTCAATGTATCGTGCCCGAACACGGAAAAAGGTGGAGAGATGTTTGGACATGATCCGCTAGAGACTAAGGAGATTGTAAGAGCCATATCCCAGTCGTGCCCGCTTCCTATTGGAGTGAAA
>JAKBGL010000177.1 GCA_021833085.1 Actinomycetes bacterium
ACGTGTCTCGCTCCTTCTAAGGCATACTTGGACCATACTATAGTTACTCTCAAGTAGCAAAGCCAAGCTTCAAGTATTATGGGTTTGACGGCAATCTAAGCAATTAGCCCCATCGCTTCTTTCGCTTTGTCGAAAGTGTCTCTTGCGACTAGTTGGGCTTTGTGAGCTCCTTCTCTTAGGGTACCTATGAGAGCAGCATCGTCACAGCGAAGTTCGGCTATGCGCTTCCTTATAGGTTCCAAGGTTTCGATAGTCGCTTCTATGAGATCACCTTTGAGTGTTCCATAGCTACTATAGTTTGTGGCTATCTCAACAGGGTGTCTGTTGGTAAGCGCACCGAAGATCGTTAGCAGGTTACTAACGCCTGCTTTTTGGGTACTTTCTGGGTCGAAGCGGACCTTGTTCTCAGTGTCAGTTACCGCTCTTTGAATCTTTTTTCTAATAGTATCTGGTTCGTCGGTTAGGTAGATGTTTCCAGCAGCTGTCTCCGAAGACTTGGACATTTTGCGCTTGGGATCTTGGAGATCCATTATCCGTGCTCCAACGCTTGGAATCTCCGGGTGGGGTACTTTGAAGGTCTCGCCGTATTTATTGTTAAAACGCAACGCTAGATCCCTCGTCAGCTCTAAGTGCTGTTTCTGGTCGTCTCCAACTGGTACGTGTGTAGTTTGGTAAAGTAGGATGTCCGCAGCCATTAGCGCGGGATAGGTGAAAAGAGACGCCCTAGTTACGTTTGATCCTTTGCCTTTATCTTTAAACTGTGTCATTCTTGAGAGTTCGCCGAATGTGGCTGTTGATTCCATGAGCCATCCTAGCTGCGTATGTTCGGGAACTTGACTTTGGATAAAGATGGTTGATACCTTTGGGTCGAGCCCAATGGCTAGCAATGAGGCCGCAAGTTCTAACGTTTGTTCCTTTAAAACGGACGGACTTTGATCGACGGTGATGGCGTGTAAGTCGACTATGCAGTAGAAGCAGTCGGCACTACTTTGATCTTCGACCCAAAACTTTAGAGCACCCAGGTAGTTTCCAAGAGTAGGAGCACCTGACGGTGCGATGCCCGAAAGTACGCGTTTCGTCTCTGTCATATCTCAAACACGATAGTTGGAAAAACTCAGGAAGATTCGGGTTCGGTGTGCTCACTTCCACAAACCTCACGGTATTAAAGAGACTTGCCTTGACATAAGTTAGTAGATTCACTTGCACTGGTTGAGCCAGCGTTTAGATCTGCAGCGCTCGATCTAAAGTATATAGGAAGTCTTTGAGCGTCTAATTGCGGGAAATTGCAGAGAGTTTGATTGAGGAGAGTTACTTTGACCGTAGGAGTAATCGTAGCGATGAATGTTGAACTCCATCACTCACGGGATCTCTTTGAAAATGGTGCCATTTGTGACGAACGCGGCTCTACTACACAGGAGTTCTTCCTCGCCTCTGGTCTTGCACTTTGCCTAAGTGGAATAGGGAAGGTTAATGCAGCATCAGCAGCCGCCACGTTGCTAGGGGAGTACCAGGTAGATGCTCTTATCTCAATTGGAGTCTCAGGATCACTTGTAGGTGGCTTTAACGTTGGAGATCTTGTCCTTGTCTCAGCAGCTCTTGAACACGATCTTGATCTACGTCCAATCATAGAGAAACCCGGTGTAGTTATTGGGCAAAGCACTCCATTTTACAGAGCACATCCAGATATTACTAACACTTTGAAGAACATAGCTGAACCGTTACTTGAACCCTGGAGTCGCAAGGTCTACGAACGTTTTGGAGTTAAAGCGAGTTTGCAAAACGGCATAGTTGCAACAGGAGATACTCTCATATCCTCAAGTCAACAAAAACACGCTATCACCTCAGAATTTCCCTTAGTACAGCTGGTGGATATGGAGACGGCTGCAATAGCCAAGGTGGCAGAGAACCGCCGGGTTCCTTGGGGCGCACTGAGGGTAGTATCTGACTCGGCGGACTCGAAAGATGTAGCAAGAGACGTTTTCGACTTCTGTGCTTGGGAGGGCTCAAAGTTGATCGCCTTGACCATTGCACAGCTTATAGAGGCAAAGCTTGAACGCGACGAGGAGAGCGATAGTGTTTAATGTCAAGGTCAATGAGTTTGACGGCCCGATCGATCTTCTCTTGAATAACGTAATCTCAGGGAAGCTTGAAGTTAACTCGATCTCGCTTCTGAATTTAGTAATGGAGTTTTTAGAGGTAGTTGACTCCTCAAGTAACTACCATCTTGATAGGTTGAGCCGATTCATCTCTATTATGTCTACTCTCCTTCGCTTTAAGTGCAGAAACATATTGGGTAAGACGACTGAAGAAAATCTTGACCTCGAAGAGATCTCCTCCGCTGAGGAGAGAGAGGTACTATTAATAGCGCTGTTAGGCGTTACGGTGTTCAAAGAGGTCTCATTCGAGCTTCAAAGACGCATAGAGGAGACGGGCATGACCATAGCTCGCGTGGTTGGACCGGACTTAGATCTCGTATCTGATGTGTCGGACCCGCTGAGAAAAGTGTCCGCGCAAGATCTAAAGGCAGTTTTTGAACGCATGGTATCGAAGGTTGAGCGCGAGGTGGTCGATGCTTCTCATCTCACAACTACTCCTATCTCAGTAAGAGAGGTAGGAGAGACTGTCATGGAAAAGATCGTCGCCTCTAAGAAGGTTACGTTTTCGGAACTGATTCAGTTTGCACAAAGCCGCTTTGAGGTGGTGGTTAGTTTCCTTATTATCCTTGAAGGAGCTAGGGCCGGTGTGCTGGAGCTTGAGATGACTGAGATCGAAGAGAGCGGCTCAGTTCTCATCCGTCTTAGTGCGTCTATGACTGACTCCACATTTGGTAGGTTTACTGAGCTGATAAGAGCATTAGATTGAACGAGGTAGAAGTGCAGGTCAGCGGGGGACAAGATGAAGACTACTGCAACGCCACCGAATCTTTAGTCGATAAAGTTACAGCACAAGTTGAAGCTTTGCTTGTCGTTGCTTCTGAACCTCTATCTGTAGTTGAGATGACCCGTCTCCTCGAGGTCGATACTAATGTAACGTCTGAAGCAGTATCTATTTTGAAAAGTTTCTACGATAAGACGCGTAGAGCATTTTACCTAGCGGAGATTGGCGGCGGCTACCAGATACGAACCCGATCTGCCTTCGAGTATGTAGTCAAGCGTTATGTGGACTCCAGCTATAAAGATCGGCTGTCAAAGGCTGCTTTGGAGGTGCTAGCCATCGTGGCCTATCGTCAACCTATCTCTAAGTCGGAGATAACTCAGATTCGAGGGGTCAACTCAGACGCAACTGTACGGCTTCTCGTTGAACGGGGGTATGTGGAAGCTAAAGAGCGAAACGATGGTCCTGGACAAGCATGGCTCTATAGAACTACGAAGTTGTTTTTGGAG
>JAKBGL010000010.1 GCA_021833085.1 Actinomycetes bacterium
AGTTAATGTTGGCACTAATATAAGGGCTGAACCTTCGTCGCTACTCGATCGTCTTGTTCTCCAAAGTGACATAACGACATACTCCTTAGCAGTTAAATCCATACTCTTGCGACACTTGATATGCGTTGGTTGGAAGGGTGGAACTCCCCAAGACTGTCACTGAAAACGCGTTAGCGAAGAAGGGAACTGGAAGAAGAGATACCGATGTCTGTGCGGTGACCGTCACATAAGAACATGGTTTTGGCACAGTGGTACTTGTAACTAGCACCTTTGACCCCAGTGCTTGAACCTGTGTGATCGAAGTGGGGAGATCTGTCGACAGTGTAATAGTTTCAAATCGCGAGGCACTGTAGGAGACGCTGTCCACAGTCGCCTTTGCATAGCTGAGTCGAGCAAGGCTTATGACAAATGAGGTAACGATCATAAGGAGTATGCTCACAAAGAATACTGTCTCGATCCCGGCGAGTGCCAACTCACTTCGAGGTTGTTTTGATTCAAAAATTTGAGTAGCAAGCAACTCATTGACTACAGTTGTCGTATATTTCATCGTTCATATATCTCTCTAAACGTTTGAGTGCTATTAAAGGAAAATGGTCTATAGCAATGGCTAATATGAGTAGTTAATCTGAAGTATCCAAGACTGAGCTACGACACTTTGTTTGTAAACACGCCACTATATAAAGAGTTACTTTGCTCTTTTTAAATCAATCATGGCACAGTTATGGGCGTCTCTAAAAGTGAAGACGCGTGTACGGTTACTGTATTGAGCCCAAGAAGAGAAAATAACTCGGCGGAGGATCCATTTATATGAAACCTTAGATCGAGATAGATGCTTCCTTGGATGATGCTCCAAGTAGCACTTACTCTCCCCATTCCACCTTCTTGGCCGCTTATGACCTGATCCCCAAGGAGCGATCTCGTATCGAGCGATCCGTTGTCTGCCAGATAGACGCTTGAGGCTTTGACTGCCTGATCCGCTACGCCTTGGAGATGGACCGAGACCAAGAGGTAGTTGATAAGGGTGTATATGAATGCGAATGCAAGCATAGCTACGCCTACCGTAATGACTTCAGTAATGATCCCGTCCCCTCGGTCGTGCAGATGACCAAGAGGACGGGATCGTACGTTATTTGGGACTTCACTGTCCAAGTTGTGATACCTGACTCGATATCGTTGTGGTTGTCTGACCCATAAGAGCTTTGAAGGCTATCCACATTCCCACCGCCAAGAAAGCGACTATCAAGACGACTATTGCGGTTGAAATAACACCTTCACCATCTTCATATTCAAGTCTACCTATATTCATAAAGAAGACATGAGTGAAAAGATACGATGCTCTTGATGCAACCTGAGACAAACTCCATTTTGTCATACTTACCTCCATCCGTGGATACCTTATTCTAGCAAATATTTGGCTGCGTGTCTAAAGATTAGCAAGAAGTTTTAGTGAGTTGAATAGAGGTATTAACAGAAGAAGCGATCCAGGTATTAGGACAGCTATGGATACTGGAATCCATACAAGCTGTGTTCGTTTCTCAATAGTGGTGAGGTGTTCTCTGTGTATCTCATCTTTTATAGCTGTTGATATGGACCTGACGATCTGAGGAATCTCAGATGTAAGGCGGACGTCTCTGGTCATCTCCATGAGTAGTTTGAGCCGTGATAGTTCAAAGATTGTGGCTGTTGGAACAACCGCGGCTCCCAGCTCAGATCCATTTGCGATCTCTTTTATTGCGCTGGCAAAGACCTCAAGCCATGAACCCCCCACCTGTTCACTAGCGGTTACGAAGGCCATGTCGAAGCTTCGACCCTCGTCTAACGTCTGTGAAAGTTGTTCGAAAAACTCTCTCTGGTCGTATCTTATCCTTCTTTTCAAAGTTGTGAAACTCTTATACCGAAGCATCAACTCCACGATGACCATCGCAACGAAGATAAGGACTGTTGGAAGAATTGGCTTGGTGAAACTCTGGAGGGTAAGGAGAAGCAAACAATATACAAAAGTTACAGCACGTAGATGTGAACGTATGTCGATCGTGAGCCAAGGTTGCGATAAAGAATCTCTTTGGAGTCGAACGGCTTTGGCCGTTTTCTGCCGAGTGACTCTGGTGGTTTCGTTACGTTGCCTTCGATCATGACCTCTCTCTCCAAGATGTCTCATGATGGACCGAACTGTTTTGGACCGGCTCCGCCGATCTTCGATGAAGGTGTTTGTCACTTGGCCGAGTCCGAAAAAGAGGGTGAGCGTTGCAAAGACTATGACTATAGTTCGGGTCATCGTGACCTGCGCCTCTCTGCCTGGAGTGCTACCTCGACCGCGACTCGTTGCCCTTTCGAAAGAGAAGGACGTACTCGATAACCAACTTGAGGAGGAACCATTAACCGAGTTGTCCACACCCAACAAATAACCAGTACAAGCAGAGACACACCGAAAATTAGTTGAGAGAGGGAACTTGTAAAGAGATTGAGACTTCCGCTTAGGAAAGCCCCAAGTCCGAACATAACTAGAGGTACCACTACGACGAAGTACCTAGCTACCGCTACGGAGGCGAGTCGCGTCTTTAAATCCTTGGTTGAATCGTATTGTCGTTGTTGCTCGAGGTGTAGCTGTCCGAGGCGCTCATGCGCGTGGTGGGTGCCGCTACGCTCGCATAACAGTATCGACCGTAGTACGTTTTGTGAGTTTGAGTCAGAAAGTTCGCGTTCTAGGTATCGAAGCGCCGTCTCTAGGTCGCTAGTTAGAGTCCAGATGGCTTCTGCTTGATCAAATAGGTGCTGTAAGTGTGTATCTAGACTACGAGTGGAGTCGAAGAAGGTTCTCGCTATTGAACTACCTGTTGATGCGACTCGTATGGACATCTCCTGCAGAATCGTTGGCCAGAGGTCTTGAAGTGTCTCTGAAACTCCGATCTCTTGCTCTTTCAACCATGACCATAAGAGAATAAGCCCCGATGTTACGAGTGAGAACGCAACTAGAGGAGGTAGAAGTACGGACGTCACGGCTTCGATGACAACGACCGCGTAGAACTTCGGAGCATGTATAAGACCCTTTAGTGCATCAAGATCAGCTTTGTCGAGAAACCGAAAGGAGCTCTTATTAACCGAGATGCTATCTCTAACGCGAACGGGACTTCTCGATACGCGTATAACTTTTGATCGAGACGTAAGTGACAAGATACCGTAGCAGGTTGCTGACGAAGCGACTAATAGATAGAACAGTTTTATCATATCAAGACCGACTCTCAACTCGAAGATCTAGGCGAGTCTTGGTCGCGGAAGTGGCTTCAAGAGGTGTTCTAAGTGATGACCGAAAAAACAGCTGCGTTGAGCTGAAAATCCAGCTGTCTCTTACTGCTTGAGGGTCCTCGACTGCGATGACCTCGGTGACGCCGACCGAGTCCTTATCACGTTGACAATGTACTACGAGATCCAATGAATCCCCGACGAGTTGGCAAGCGGTGGTAGCCGTGATAGGTCGTTCTGACAGCTGGGAGAGAAGTCGGAGTCTTTCGAGAGCGTGTCTAGCGGAGCGAGCATGTAGCGTGGTAAACCCTTGAAGACCCGTCGATAAGGTGAGTAGAAAAGGAAGAGTCTCTCGGTCTCTGACCTCTCCGATGACGACTACGTCAGGTGTCATGCGCAAAAAGGCGTTCGAGAGAGTTCGAAGATCTACCTCAGCTCTGTCTGCTCGTCTCGGCCTGGTCTGCATCTGTGCGAAGTTGGACACGGCACAGTCCAGCTCCAAGACCTCCTCTGCTGATACTATGCGAGATGATCCTGGAAGGCTATTTAGAATCGCTTTTAGCAAAGTCGTTTTCCCGCTCCCTGGAGCTCCGCTTATTACAACCGAGGCACCATTTGCAATCGCATGTGTAAGGAAGTCGCGACAGTCGTTACTAACGAATCCTTGGTTTTCTAGATCTCCTAAAGTAACTCCCTTACTCGTCTGAAACTTTCTGATGTTGACCAACATATGATTTTGAGCAACTAACTCTGGGTGTACAACATGGACTCTTGATCCGTCTGGCAACTGGGCATCTTGCACTCCCAATGCAGGGTCGAGCTTTTTTTGGGAACTCATTGAACTGTCTAACAGTCTCCCAACAATTCGTTCCACGTGGTTGTCGTCGTAAAAGCTAAGGTAAACACGTGCTCTAGATCCGTCTCGCCTACGCACGAAAACCCGTTGGGGCGCGACTATTTCGACCTCCCAGACGGTTGAATCTTTGAGCAGAAACTCGAGCGGTCCGGCCCCTATCAAATTTGCGCGTATATAGTACGAGATGTGTGTCTTCAGTTCCTCCGTTAGCTCTAGGGATGATGTACTTGCGGACTTCTCTATCAAAGTTGCAAGTACATTAAAGAGCTCCTGAGCGTCTTGAGTTACTCTTATATCAAGTCCGAGCTCTTCTACCTCGGAGAGAAGTTTGTCTTCGATCTCCTTAGCTATCGCAAGAACTTGAGAGGCCGTCGGTCGATCTTTAGCAACGCGTTCAAGTTGGATTTTTGATGTGGTCGTTAGCACTCGAATCCTTTCGATATAGGCCATCCTTGGCTTATGCTTTTAGCTATTATCTCAGTTATACAAGGAGATGTCAAGGGCCAAGAGTACAAAGGTAGTGACGTTACTGATCTGTTTGGGCTCATTGGCTTTATAAAGCGAATAACTTGATCTAAGTGAGCAGTGATTCTATTTTTGCCAAGTTGGAAGATCCTCGGGGTTTAGATCTTCCGTCGTCGATACCCAAAGTCGAAACTGTGAGCGAAGCTGCAGTCAGGGTGCTTGCTCCTAATCCTTCACCGATGACGCTAGATGGAACCAATACCTACGTTATATTTTCGAAGGACTACTCGTCTGCTGTAGTTATAGATCCTGGACCGCCAATGAAGTCACATATAGATGCAGTCGAGTCGGTGGTAGCCGAGAAGAGTTCGACGATCAAAGGAGTGTTCGTCACTCATACCCACATAGATCACTCAGAGGCTGTCATGGAGCTAGTGCGAAGATGGAAGGTAAAAGCATATGCGCATCCGAACGTATCTTACATGGGTTACGAGTCGGTCGATGAGGGAAGATCCCTGACAAATGAGGTCTCTCTAGAGGTAATTTTTACGCCCGGACATAGCTCGGATCACGTGTGTTTTCTTGATCAAAGCGGAGATCTAATCAGTGGAGATCATATCTTGGGTCGTGGAACTACGGTCGTTGCCTATCCTGACGGCGACTTAGATAGCTATCTTGAGTCGTTAGGGAAACTTGCTAAAGTTGACTATCGTTCGATACAGCCAGGACACGGACCAGCGATGGGTAAGGACATTGGCCAAAAGGTAGTGGACTACTACATCTCTCATCGTAAAGCCCGCATAGCGCAGATACTTGAGACAGTATCTCTGGCGGAACGGCCCCTTGAGCTGAGTGAGATAGTTAGCGCTATCTACGGAGAGTTAAGAGAACCGATCTTATGGGCGGCTACAGCTACCACCCAAGCCGCGGTCTCGTATCTCCTCGCACACGACGAGATCTCTCAACAAGGCGCTGCTTACCTTCTGTAGCCATAAAACTTTGGGGGTTCAGTATATCTCAGCGATATTGATATAGTGATCCGTGTCTACCTTTAGGTTTAACGTTTTCGCAGGAAGGTTCCTAATCTTCGTAGCTAAAGAACTCAACTCAGGCGAAGGCTCCGGAGGAATGGTCTCAACAACTCTCTTAGCTAGCCGATGTAGCGAGATCTCTACATCTTCGTACTTGGAACCTACGATGGACAATTGGATGATCTGAGTAACCTCCTTCGCCGCTCTGGACGACTTCGCCTTAGATTCGGCTGATTGGTTTATCGTTACTGACCACGATCTAGGCAGTTCTTCTAAGTGCGTGATCTTTTTAATGATTTTTGCTAAGGCGTACAACCACTTTGAACCGTTTTGAGTTACAAGGCATAGATGACTGGCAGATCGAAGAACAGCATCTGTAACGAGTGTTGAACCGTCTTTGCGAAACGAGTGAGCGTTATCAAGGTGGGGATGGATATCACATACGACGTAACGGTAAGAGGCTTGTAACTGAGATAGGAGGTCTTGAAGGGATGAGCCATCTATAAGTCCGACATGTTCCTCGGCCCAGATACCGCACACCAGGTCGTAGCCGGCACCCTTTGGAGTGCACACGAAGTCACTTATTGTGCCTTTTCTGCGGTTCGAGAATGGCATCTGATTGTTCTGGGCGAAGAACTCCGATAGTGAAGGTGTGTGATCGTCGACGTCGTGTAAGAATCCAAGATCGGTGTCGATCGTTAGCTCTACGAGCACGGTCTGTGCCACCTTAGCGAGTTGACTAGCTAGCGTCGTTGATACTGTGGTCACGCCGGAACCGCGCGGTCCGAGTACAGCGATGATTACGCCAGAGCAGTCTTTCGCTTGTAGCGGAGGCGTGGCATCGACACTATCTAAGTGCTCTTGGGGGGGATATTCGTTTTGCGCCGAAGACTGATCGTTAAAGTGGGAACCAAAAGGATCGGACCACTCGTTATCGGTGAACGTCAACACGGGGTTGTTTTTGCTGTTCGCCTCCGAAGTGATAGAAGAATGAGAGAACTCGGCCATCCAGATCTCGTTGCCTAACTCCTTGGTCAAAGTGACGAGATACTCGATCAGCACCGTTTCTTTCGTGACCTCGACAAGTGAGGGGCTGTTGAGTATGGCTCGATCATAGGCGGATATGACGTAACTTCGCTGGTGCGTCTTGGGCAGGGATAGAAGTTCATCTTCGGATGTGACCCACAACACCTCGACAAGTTGTGCAAGTGGAATCGCCCGTTTGAATACTTCGAAGACCCAATCGGCATCGGTCTCTGAGAAGCATATGAGGCGGGATCCATCGAGGGAGAGTTTGTCTTGCATGACTAACTTAACCCGGAAGGTTTTGGGCTGGCGAGGCCCCTGTCTGTGTGGGCGGAACGAAAGGCGGATATGACGTTCCTGGCGCTATGGCTTTAGCACCGGTTGACTCCATGACTCCAATCTTCCCAGAGTTCTCACCTTGTATTATGGCGAGAGCCTCTTCAGTGTTGTAAAGGGCAAGAACTATGTCGGTGTTGGGAGACGAGCCGATCGAGGTTGGAGGTGTGTAGACGCCTTTCACCAAGACTTTACTGGCTAATACCATGGTGACTGGCGATCCGGAGGTGTCAAAGGTTCCGGTTATATCCACTAACTCTCCAGAGACGACACTCTCTGCACTTACAACATCGGATGGCACTTGTACAACGACCAAGCGGGCGTGTTTTACGTTTGATCCCGAGGGAGCGACCATGTTTTGCTGTACAAACTCATCTTTTGCTATCGGAACCAGGAGCCTCTTTCCCGTGATTCCTACTTTGGAGTTGTAAGTGCCCTCAAGCGGCAGCGAGGTCGTTACCGTCTCGATCTCTACCTCACGTGGTGTAACGATAGCGCCAGCTGGAATGTTGGTCGTAGCTACTGCGACTCGTTGTGTCGGTTTGCTCGTAGGTGAAGTCGCTACGATCCCTAGGAGTGCAACTCCAACGACAAGAAGCAGGGTAGGTAACGCATACTTTGCCGCGAGACTTTGTTCTTTTTCAACGCTATTGGAGACGGACCCTTGAGTCCCGCTACTGCGCCCTTTATTAAATCTTTTTACCCGAATTAGGTCCTTTGTAATCAATCCTTGATCCTCCGTAGCATCCGTGCTATTGCACGATCCTAACAGATAAGTGTCTTTCTGTCAACGAAAAACGAGTGGGAGCTACTTCGAAGTGGCGAAAAGAAAATGGTCTGAATATAGATTGAATGGTGTGAAAGATAATCAAGTGTCAGGTAGTGTGTAGGGACTAGAGTAATTATGACTTTAATGTGATCTCTTCGAGGTGGTCGTAGGTGTCAGAGTGGATGAGTACGAAAGAGGCTGCCGAAGAGCTCGGTGTTACGGTGAGAACTCTGTATCGACTTATAGATGAAGGACGAATTGGTGCCTATCAGATAGGACGAGTTATTCGAATTAAAAGGACAGACGTAGACAGCTACCTTGATTCTGCTCGTATCACTCCAGGACAACTAAAACACCTCTATGAGCAAGGTGAATCAATAGATATACAAGAGGACGAACTAATCTAAGGTCATGAGTTTTACGGATCCTATATGTGGTATCGGAATGAAGGTCGGCTCTTTAGTATTGGGATGAGATATCAGTACAAGATCAGCGCCACTTCCCAAGAATCGACCTTGAACTGTAGTGTTTTGGTACCGAGACTCTATCTTTAAGATCGAGTCTCGCCGGACGTTTGAGTCCAAGAATGCTACCATAGATAGCTTTGGTCGCAGCAGGCCAGGCGATGGTTGCAAACTATTTGACTGGTCTTTTAAGATAGGCGAGATGGCCAAAAGAGCGACCTTCGGAAGGATCGACTCCAGACCATCTAAAGTTGTGTATTTTATGAAGTCCTTGCCTGATATGGAGATGTGACCAGCGGTGGTGTTGGATCGGTGATCTGTAACCCTAACCGCTTGCCCTACTCGGCAGAGATCCGAGATTAGTTGATCGAAGGTCAGCGTATCGAGAGCTAGATTTCTCTCTTTTGCAGCATTAACTTGTTCAAAGAGGCGGTGATGACTTTCGAGTTCGGTGTTTAGCCTCTCCATCTCCACCTGGGATGTAGTTTCTTTATCGTCACCCTCATTTTTCACTTTAGTTTGTTCGACATTAATGACATGAACTAAATTTCTTTAGTACGATTCTGGGTAGAAGTTCTAGCCTCAATGTCATGTATCGTAGAAGACTAAAGGAGAAACTGAGAAGAGTTGAAAGTCTACAGTCGCCGAGTCCGAGGTGAAAAGAACGGTGTCATTTGGCCGATAGGGTAAATCTCGTTATACCTAGAAATCAGACGATGCTAGGTATCTTGGGGATGAACGATGAGCACTTACGTGCGGTGGAAAGCGCATTCCCAGAGGTGGCAATTACTGCTCGGGGAAATGAGATAGCGATAGTAGGGGCGGAAGCTGCATCAGTGGCGAAGCTCTTTGAAGAGTTGATTATGTTGGTAGAAGGCGGAGAACATATAGAGAAGTACAACCTAGCCAGAACGATCGACATGATAAAGGCGAACGAGATTCCGTCTGATATCGTGAACTTGGAGCTGATCCGTTCTGCCAAGGGGAAAGCGGTAAAACCCAAGACCGCCGGTCAGCGGCGTTACGTTGAAGCGATTGCAAAAAATGTAGTGACCTTTGGAATAGGTCCAGCGGGGACCGGAAAGTCGTACCTAGCGGTAGCGCTTGCTGTGCAAGCGTTGCAACAAAAAGTTGTGAATCGTATCATCCTTACACGACCTGCGGTCGAAGCAGGCGAACGTCTTGGGTTTTTGCCAGGAGATCTTATGGCCAAGGTTGATCCGTATCTTCGTCCGCTATACGATGCCCTTTACGATATCATTGAGCCAGAGGTCACCCAAAGACTGCTAGAACGTGGGACGATCGAGGTTGCGCCGTTGGCGTTTATGCGTGGCCGGACGCTTAACTCAAGCTTTATCATCTTGGATGAGGCACAAAATACCACGCCAGAGCAGATGAAGATGTTCTTGACTCGTATTGGTTTTGGTTCCAAGGTCGTTGTTACTGGCGACACCACTCAAATTGACGTCCCAAATGGGCGTTCAGGTTTAGTAGGCATAGAAGAGACTCTGTCCAACGTAGATGATCTTGTCTTTGTGCACCTCGGATCAAGAGACGTAGTCCGACACCCGATTGTCTCTCGAATCGTAAACGCGTATGATCGAGCTGAGCATAAAGGTGGAGAGGACGACAGGGAGTGAAGTTGTTGCCAGAGGTCTTTGTCTCTGACGAACAAGGGATCTATGAGATAGACGTCGTTAAGTGGCAAAAGCTTGCGCTAGGTGTGTTGGAAGCGGAACGGGTGGTCCCTCACGCAGAGCTCGCCGTTATGTTCGTCGAAGAGTCGGTTATCTCTGAGCTGAATCGAAGGTTTATGGGTAAGGTTGGCCCCACGGACGTTTTATCCTTTCCAATAGCTGAAGACGAGGCGGATTCGGGCCGAATGCCAGACAACGGATCGAGTGGGCCCGACTTTACTTCACCGCTGGTCGATCAACCTCGGGTTCTTCTAGGTGATGTGGTGATCTGTGTTAGTGTCGCTGATCGTAACCGTGTGGAACATATTGGAGATAGAGGTCATCGCGGTACGCTTGATGATGAGATTGCCCTACTCTTAGTGCACGGCATACTACATCTTCGAGGTTTGGATCACGAAGAAGAAGCGGAGGCGGAGATAATGGAGGGCAAGGAAGACAGTTATTTGAAGACGTACTATTTTGATAGAGAGTTGCACGATTAGTGGTAGCGAAACTGCCACTTGACGCTTAAATATGGAACCCCATTTACATCTTTTCACAGTTACTCTGTTTATGCTTATAAGACCACGTGGAGGCTGGTCGCTTTCTGATACCGTGATGATGCTTGTTGCCATAGCGTTAGTCGGGTTTGCAGCTTTTTTGGCTTACGCAGAGACGGCACTAGTACGGATGTCTAAGATTAGAGCCCTTGCTCTTCAAGAAAAGGGTGTCCACGGATCGGAGAGACTCCTTTCTCTGATGGCGGATCCGACGAAGTTCTTAAACCCGATACTTCTTCTTACTCTAATCTGCCAGTTGGTGGCTGCTACAATGGTAGGTGTCGTAGCAGCGGCTCGGTTTGGCGGTCTTGGAGTCTTGGTCGCCACGGTCTTTGAAGTGGTGGTTATCTTCATTCTTGGTGAAGCTCTTCCAAAAAATATCTCAGTACGAAACCCAGATAAGGCTGCGATACGAAGTGCCAAAACCGTGGCTTTCTTGGTGCGGTTCCCTCCCGTTGCGGTAGTGTCCTCAATGGTAATTGGTTTAGCCAAACTTATCATACCGGGCGAGTTTGATCCATATGGAGCGGTCAGTGAAGAAGAGCTTCTGGCTATGGCGGACGCGGCTCTTGAAGGTGAGGTAATCGAAGATGAGGAGCGTGAACTCATTCACTCGGTGATTAACTTCGGTGACACGGTAGCTAGAGAGGTTATGGTTCCAAGGCCGGACGTGGTCTCAGCGGCAGTTTCACAGACCGTCTTGGAGGTTGTAGATCTCATCTTAGAGGCAGGAATATCCAGAGTCCCTGTATATTCAGGATCGCTTGATAACGTAATTGGGATCATCTTTGCAAAAGATCTTTTGAGGGCTGAAAGAGACGGAGAGCGGGAGATGACGATGGAAGCGCTAGTGCGTCCGGCTCACTTTGTCCCTGAGACCAAACCTGTAGCGGAACTCTTACGAGATATGCAAAGTGGCAAGTACCACATGGCAATAATCATCGATGAATACGGTTCCACAGTCGGCCTGGTTACACTTGAAGACCTTTTAGAAGAGTTGGTTGGTGATATTACAGATGAGTATGATAGCGAGGTTCAAGAGGTTCTAGAGATTGTTCCCGGGGAGTGGGAGGTCTCCGGATCCATGTCTGTGGATGACTTAGGCGAACTGTTAGACGTCGATCTTCCCGAAGGGGATTGGGATACGGTCGGAGGAATGCTTCTCGGTCTACTCGGCCACCTTCCCATTAGTGGAGAAGAGGTAGAGACCTCTGGCTTTCTATTTCGAGCCGACCAAGTAACCTCGCGTAGGGTTGAAAAGGTCCACGTGGCGCGGGCTGAAGAGACTTTTGAATCGTGATGACGCAATACTCAGGTTTCGTTGCTGTGTTAGGTAGGCCCAACGTTGGAAAGTCATCTCTAGTGAATCATCTATGTGGGCATAAGGTTTCGATTGTCGCTTCGTCCGCAAATACGACAAGACGTCAGGTCAGAGGCATTAGAACGGATCAAGAGACCCAGATCGTCTTTGTCGACACGCCGGGGATTCATAGACCAAAAACTGAGTTGGGCCGGAGGCTCAATATTCAAGCCGAAGGCGCTTTAGAAGACGTAGACATTCACTTGGTCGTTGTCGATGCGACAAAGTCAATCGGTCCCGGAGACACCAGAGTTTTGGAGATGACACCTAGGACTGCAGTTGTGGCTTTGAATAAGTGCGACATCGCTTCAAAGGCGCAGATCGCTCGACAGCTGGCTCAACTTAGTGCCTTTGAAAAAGAGGAGTACTTTCCTGTCTCCTCCAAAACCGGTTACGGCGCCATGGACCTACTCGACGCGTTGAAAAAAAGATGTGTAGATCCGTTTTTATACTATCCACAAGAGATGTCTACAGATCAAGATGAGCTCTTTATGATCTCTGAGACCGTGCGCGAGCAGCTGCTTTTGGAGCTTAAAGAGGAGCTTCCTCACTCGATAACCTGTCGAGTAGTCGAGTATGAGCTTCCACGAATTCGGGTTGAGATCTTGGTTGAGCGAGAGTCTCAGAAACCTATAGTAATTGGCAGGGGTGGAAGTGTGTTAAAAAAGGTTGGAGTTGCAGCTAGACAGAGTCTTGGAGAAGGCATCTACCTAGAGTTATTCGTAAAGGTTTCGAAGAACTGGCAAAAGGACGATCTGTTCCTAGATGAGATGGGTCTTTGAGATAAGTTAGATTCGTACTTGTACGTAAGTGGTGTATGTGGCTGGCCAAGTGGAGGTTGTCTGTGTCGATATTTGAATTGTTTCAAGGGGTCTTTATCGGAAAGGGAAGCGGTAACTACCCGACGATAGAGCCTTTTGAGTACCTTGAGACTTTAGGTTTTGTCTCAGATGGACGTCCATTTATAAGGATCGAACAAAAAACTAAAAAGACAGATGGAAGCACTCCTCTTCACCAGGAGGTGGGTTACATTCGTGTTCTTGGAGAGTCACAGTTGGAGCTTGTGTTGGTGCAGCCGACTGGAGTTGCTGAGATGGCTCAAGGCACTTACGTCGAAGATGATACGAGTGCAACCATGGAGTTCAGGTCAATTCAGGTGATGTCTACTCCTACAGCCAAGCCGGTAACTGAAACTCTACGAACCTATACGCTTACCGCAGGCGTTCTAGTGTTTGAGTTTCATATGGCTGCAGCTCAACAAGAGAGACAGTTTCACCTGCACTCAGACCTGGTAAGAGAAGAAGCGTGAGTTTGACCAAGGTACTAAAGTCAAAGAGATGACAGATTCGTCAAGCTTACTTTCACGGATTGATTTCTCCCGCATTCCCAGACACGTGGGATGTGTGATGGACGGTAATGGAAGGTGGGCGAAAAACCGAGACCTTCCAAGAACTGAGGGCCATGCTGCGGGCGAAGAGGCTCTGTTCGATACCGTTCTTGGCGCATTAGACCTTGGGATCGAGTGGCTCACGATGTACGCGTTTTCTACGGAGAACTGGAAACGCCCGCCTGATGAGGTACGTTTCTTGATGGGATTCAATCGTGGTCTACTCAGGAGAAGGAGAGATGAACTAAATGACCTCGGCGTAAAGGTGAGATTCGCAGGTAGGAGAGATTGGCGGGTTCCGAGGTCGGTAATTAAAGAGATGGACCAGTCTATCGAACTTACCAAACATAACTCAAAGTTGAACTTGACCATGGCGTTTAACTACGGAGGACGTGCAGAGATCGTAGATGCTGTTAGGGAGTGTGTCAGAGACGGGATTAATCCGGAAAAGATCGACGAGAAAGCTATTCGTTCGCGCATGTATGTTCCGACGATGCCCGATCCCGACCTCATAGTGCGTACGTCTGGTGAGTATCGAATATCAAACTTCTTGCTTTGGCAGATGGCCTACTCTGAGCTAGTATTTCAGAAGGTGCTATGGCCCGACTTTAGGCGGGAACACCTTTTTGAGGCCGTTTTAGAGTATCAAGGGCGAGACCGCCGCTACGGCGCAATTTAGTCTTGCGCAAGGTGCAACAAAGGTTGGTGAGGGCATGATGACGACTTTATATGTACTTGGATTTGTGTTGCTGCTTATCCTTTTAGCAGTGCTCGCAGTTCTCGGAGTACATCAATTGGTCGGTCCATTGGTGCTTATTGTGGTCCTCCCGTTTCTAATCTTTATTGGCGGTAGGCGTAAGATGGTCAAGAGTCGATCAAGATGAGTGAATACAAGGACTCGATCCTCGTGCTTAGAACGTATAAGCTAGGCGAGTCCGATCGCATTTTATCGTGCCTTTCAAAAGAGCATGGCAAGGTTAGGGTCGTTGCTAAGGGAGCTAGAAAGCCCAAAGGAAAGTTTGGCGGCAGGATTGAGCCCTTTACGGAGTTGAATGCCTCTTTGTGGAAAGGTCGCGGTGAACTCGATACCTTGCGTCAAGTTGATGTCATCTCGTTAAATAGCTCGTTGCATGAGGATCTCGACAAGATGATGAAGGCAGCAACCGTCGTTGAGTTGGTCGATAAGGTGAGTTTTGACGGACAAGAGTTATCGGAGTTGTATACGTTAGCTACTCGAGCACTTCGTCTGTTGTCTCAAAAGGACAGCCCGAACTTTTTAGCGGTATTTGCCCTACGACTCTTGGTTCTAGAGGGTCTGGCTCCACAGCTCGAGGGATGCAAAGTTTGTGGGGATCCACGACTATCTTTTGTTGAGGCTCGACATGGTTACGGCCTCTGTGTCGTACATGGAGCTTCATCACCTGTTTCAGCTGGCGTCATTGATATGATGCGTGCCGTGTTAGCAGGTAGAACGGCTTCTGTACTCAATTTGGAGGCTAAGGATGAGTCATCAGAGTTTGAGGTGGTAGTGATTGACTACCTTGAGAGTGTTTTGTCTTTGAGGCTAGCTTCTATGCATTCCACCGACTCGTCACTTATGTTCTGAAGGTTTTCCTCGCTAACGTCATTGCCTGAGACTTCGTTAGAGAGTTCTTGTCTGGTTCGGGTAAGTTGAACATAATCCCTATCTTTTGGGCTTGGTGAGTCAACAAGCCCTATAGTTTGCAGCTATGGCAGTTTCAGATCTAATGGATAAAGTCGTAAGCTTATGTAAACGGAGAGGCTTCATCTTCCCATCGGCGGAGATATACGGAGGATTTCGCTCTACGTATGACTACGGACCTCTGGGTTCGATGATGCTTCGAAATGTTAGGGCTGCCTGGTGGAAAGACGTCGTGCAAAAACGTCGCGACGTAGTTCCTATCGATGCTTCCATTCTTTCCTCTCCAAAGATTTGGGAGGCGTCGGGGCACCTGCAGAACTTTACTGATCCTCTGGTTGACTGTAGGAACTGTAAGGAACGTTGGCGATCCGATCATATAGACGGTGTATGCCCAAACTGTGGTTCGGCTGATCTGACCGAGGCTCGCGCCTTTAACATGATGTTTAGGACTTTCGTTGGTCCTGTGGAAGACGATGCTTCAGTCGCGTACCTTCGACCGGAGACGGCACAAGGAATGTTCGTGAACTACAAACTCGTTCAACAGTCTCTTAGTCTAAAACCACCTTTTGGAATCGCCCAGATTGGGAAGTCGTTTCGAAATGAGATTACTCCAGGTAACTTCGTCTTTCGAACTCGAGAGTTCGAGCAGATGGAGATGGAGTTTTTCGTGCATCCAGTGGAAGCGGAGAAGTGGCATACCTACTGGTATAAAGAACGCTATAACTGGTACTTTAACCTAGGAATTCCAGAGTCGATGTTGAGACTGAGACATCATGAAAAAGATGAGCTCTCTCACTACTCGGCCGGGACTGTAGATGTGGAGTTTTTGTTTCCATGGGGATGGGGCGAGTTAGAAGGAATAGCTAATCGAACCAACTACGATCTCAACGCTCATATGCAGGGTTCTGGCGAGGACCTCACCTTTTTTGATCAGAGCACTAATGAACGGTATCTTCCCTATGCGATTGAGCCAGCGGCGGGAGTTACTAGGGCAATGATGGCGTTTTTGATAGCTGCCTACGACGAGGATGAGGTGGCTGGCCAACCACGAACTATTTTACGACTTCATCCAAGACTGGCTCCGTATATCGTGAGTGTACTTCCGCTCTCTAAGAAGCCGGAGCTTCAAAAAGTTGCTAACAAGATCTTTCAAGAGCTAGCAGAGTCCTACTCGGTTGGCTACGATGAGACACAGTCGATCGGAAAGAGATACCGACGCCAAGACGAGATCGGTACGCCTTTTTGTGTCACCGTGGACTTTGACACACTAGAGGATCATACCGTTACGGTTAGGAACAGAGACACTACGTTACAAGAGCGCGTTCTTATCTCCGAACTAATGCAGTATCTCTCGTTGGCAGTACGGAGTTGGGTTATTTAGGCGTACAGCTTATTTTGGTACCTGGATCTAATCTACGAATCGGAGTGTAATGAGTTCAATAACGCTGGCGGTGCTTTGAGCCGGTGCTCGTCTAACAGAGTCAACTTTGCCATGGCAAAGTTGACTGGTAGCCTGAGTGCTTTTAGATCTCCGAGCGTCAAGGGGATCTGTGAGAGTTTTATATCTTTGGTAAGACTGATGGATGGAAGTTGGCCTTATGCCCTACATCGGGAGACCCAGGAAGCAGTAATATATTTTCTTCTCTGATAACATTGAGAAGTTCATCATTTAGTAGTTGAAAGCCTTGCTGTCG
The DNA here is from genome assembly GCA_021833085.1 of Actinomycetes bacterium. The sequence continues at coordinate 16,528 of JAKBGL010000010.1, forward strand.
GGCAGCACGCTGTCTTTATTAGGAGCTTGTGTGAGATTTATCTATTCCTTTGACTTCCATCATGAAAAAGCACCTATGGAGATGAAAGATCTTCTAGGAGGAAAGGGAGCGAATCTTGCTGAGATGACGTCTGTCTTGGGGTTGCC
>JAKBGL010000178.1 GCA_021833085.1 Actinomycetes bacterium
AATTAGCGAAATCACCTCTATGCCCCCTCCTCCGTCTACACTTAGGAGCCTCGGCCTGTCGCTCTCGTCAAAGGTCACAACGCCGGCACTTACAAAAAATGGATACCGCACCAAAGCACTCGTACTACCGCTTAGGACATCCGATTCGGTCTTGGCCCCAAGTGCTACCTCACCGACGGATGATAGGGCTTTGTACATCGTCTCTAAGTATCTGCTCCTGGCATTGGATTGGAAGAGTCTGAGATTTTGCTCTAAAGACGTCGATAACTCAATGATCTCTTTGTCGCAGGAGCCCTGAAGGCGGGAGTTTCGACGGACCGCAATACACAGTAGGTAGGAGTCACTACTATCTGACACTCTAAGCTCAAACTCCCGGAGCATAACTCTTACGCCGGATCTACCGAGGCTGTGACTTGCACCGCCTTGGACACAAAGTCTTTTGGGTAAAAACCTCCAACTCGTTGGAGCTGACTCGAATTGGCCGTTCCTTGGGACGTCGCCGGTCTCTTTGAACGGCCTGCTTTTTAGGACCTCAGGGTAGCACTTAGTTATATCAGGACCGTAAAGCGCGAACTGCTTCCAGGAGCCGTCACAGTTCTCGGTTGCAACCGATGCACATTCGATAACTTCGATCTCACCGACGGCTTCTAACATCTTAGCTGCAACGCTATCCAACGTCCCGTCGAAGCTCATTCCGACTAAGTCAAGTTGAGCTTTGGATCTCTCAAAGCCCAAAAGCAAGCGATCCTTCTCAGCACGTCGAAGTAGAGCAACAGAGAAGAATGAAATCACTGAAAGTCCAAGTCCGTATAGAAGCAAGACAAAAGATAGGCCGTGTAGCCACAGAGACACAATCTCAGAGTTACTCCAGCTCACCACTACCTTCCATGGCGATGAGGGAACGGCGATAGATCTCGACAGGGATATCCCTAAAAAACTACTATTTGGCAGTCGCTTCGCTTCTTTTATACTACCTTCACCTACGACTTGAAACTGCGACGCTTCGAGTTTGGGAAAACTTACATATAGCTCAAACGGTAGCTTGTTGACTTTTTGGTCCAAGAGATCGCCTAAGTAAAAGGGCGCACCTACGTAGAACTGAGGCTTCCCATTTACCAAAATCGCGTACCGAGTACTTACTATGAAACGACCAAACCTCTTTGAGTACACAGGTATTCCTACCAACATTCGATCACCTGACGACCAGGGAAAATGTCTACTATTTGGAGTAATATCTAACGAGGAAGGGTCGTTAGCCGTCGACCAGATAACTTTACTACCAGAGGCATCTAACACATTGACTACGCCAAGATCTGGGGTTTCATGTAAGAACGCCGATATAGCATGCTCCACAGGCGAGCTAAGTCTTCCCGTTTCTACTTCGCCCAAGGAGATACTCCCTCCAATGAAGGCTAACTCGTCAAATCGGGAGAACATTCGCGAAGAGATAACCGAGGCGTAGTCACTGGCAAAGAGTCGAGCTTGAGTTGCTAGATGCGCATTATCGGCTCTTAGACGGAGGTACCCAGAGACTCCCACAACAACCAAATACACCGAAAAGACCAAGACGACTATACTCTTAGCAACCTTAATCGTAAGAGAGCGACCGTGTGTCACCCGTCGTCCTTTACGTCGTAGGTCCAAGTCATCCTCACTAAAAAATCTCAGAGACACGGATTGAAAGCGGCTCACTACCCAAAACTCTTATAACACTTATTCATCGGTGCGAGGCTTAGGTTCTTTAGACTACACGCTCCACCGTAGACGTTGGCGACCACAGAGCTTGCTAGGTCTTCCTAAAACTCGCTTAGTCAACACTAACGCAGCGAGTAGGCAGTCTTCAAGGTTTACTGCCTACTCACCAAAATGCCTTCCGTAGACCCATGGACTAGTTGTTACCATCGAGTTTTAAAGAGGCCTGCGCAACAAAGAGAAACGGTGGGCGCCATTAGAGTCCCGCTGCGACTCCGGAGGCATTTCGAGGAGACTGGATCACCTTTGACGAGGGCAAGTCGCAGCGATCGACCTTTGCGCCTTAGCTCTACTTTTGAACTAAGTCCTCCAACTTGGACACCGTCGCACCGAGAGTATCCCTTGAAAGGGTATAAAATATCCAGCGTCCTTGACGTTTTGCACTTACAAGACCAGCTTCCGAAAGCACCTTTAGGTGATGAGAGATCGTCGGTTGCGACTTGTCGGTAGGAACTACGAGATCACAGACACAGAGTTGACCGTCACGGGCGCCCCCTATGAGGGAAAGAATCTTTAACCGTACTGGATCTGAAAGCGCGGTGAGCACTTTCGTGTCTTCTTCGTCGAAGAGTACTTCCTTGGAACAGTTAGCTCCACCGAGACTAATCAGCACCTCATCTTTAATCGCCATTGACGAGACCTCGACTTCTTGGAAGTGATTCACACCAACAGATCTTATCTTAAACCTACTAACAAAAAGCTTGTCAGTCATGATATATTGATACTCATCAATATATCGAACCACTCAGAATGCGAGGAACTATGAAGGTTGTTATCGTCGGGGGAAGTGACGCCGGCGTATCGGCAGCGCTCCGCATAAGAGAGCTTCAACCAAACTATGAAGTTCTGATCGTCACCAAAGACAGCTACCCTAACTTCTCCGTCTGTGGATTGCCTTATCTCCACTCCGGAGAGATTAGCGACTTTCGATCTCTATTTCACAGAACTCCTCAAGATCTCGAGGCGCTCGGAATCAAACTTAAACTCGATACTCAAGTCTTAGCGATAGATGCAAAAGATCAAGTACTATCCACATCAAGCGGCGAACACATCACATATGATACCTTGATACTTGGTACTGGAGTCTTACCTAGAAGGCTTTCCGTACTCGACGACCTTTGTAGTCCGTCGGTTTTTTACCTTCACTCCCCCACAGATGGGGAGAGGCTTGAGTCTTTTATACGGACGAATACTCCTAGATCTGCACTTATTATTGGAGCGGGATACATAGGAGTAGAGATGGCCGAGGCCTTCATAACTCGAGATATCAGAACCTACCTTATAGAACAGAACGACCAAATATTTCCCTCGGCCGAAGTCGAGTTTGCCACGAGGATTCAAGATGCGCTCATACGAAGGGGAGTTTCAATACACACATCTTGCGGGGTCGAGAAGGCATCACAGACGTTAGACGACAAGATCAGCGTAACCCTTACAGATGAGGAGTCGCTAGAGGTAGACCTCGTCGTCGTTGCGGTAGGAGTACGACCCAATAGTAAGCTTGCCGAAGTCGCGGGTATCGAGCTAAATACTCAAGGAGCCATAGTAGTGGACAGCTACATGAGAACCTCTAAACCTAATATTTTGGCCGCAGGAGACGTCGTTCACACCTTCCACCGAGTACTC
>JAKBGL010000179.1 GCA_021833085.1 Actinomycetes bacterium
TGTCTGTAAAAGTCCCTCGGAGTCGCGGGTTGAGTTCAAATACTTGTGAGCTAACTCTTTGATGCTATCTAGGTCTTGGTTAGGTATCTGCAATGGAGTATTCGCATCCCATGCGTCAAGCGTGTGAAACTTTACTGATAGTGCATCAAGGGCGGAGATAGCGGCTCGGTGCCCCATTACTAGACCTTCGAGAAGTGAGTTCGATGCCAGTCTATTTGCACCGTGAAAGGTAGTTGATGCGACCTCGCCAGCACAGTAAAGTCTACTCAAAGAGGTGGATCCAAACGGAGAAGTGCTGATTCCCCCCATGAAGTAGTGTGCAGCCGGCGCTATAGGAATGCGATCGTGATGTTGATCAAGTCCCAGGGTTTTGAGTTTTCTTGCAATGTATGGAAACTTTTCAGAAAAATTCGTAATTGGAGTGAGGTCGAGAAAGGTATCATGACCCCGGGCGAGTTGGTCTGAGATGGCTCTGGAGACAACATCACGTGGAGCAAGTTCTTCGTCAGGATCGTACTCTGACATGAAGGGATGTCCGTGGCCGTCTACTAACCTTGCACCTTCCCCTCTACAAGCCTCAGATATCAAGGTACCGTCATGAAGTGCGGTAGGGTGAAACTGAATTAGTTCTATATCTCTTAGTTCTGCCCCTGAGTGATACGCCAACAAAAACCCATCACCCGTTGACTCTCTCGGATTGGTTGTCACTTTGAAGAGTTGACCCGAGCCGCCTGTAGCAAGAATCGTAGCTCGAGCGACAACCTCTATCCGCTGATCTGGACGGTCTGCATTGAATCCTAGGGCTCCAAAGACGGTACCGTTACGTACTAGGAGTTTGTAAGCGACGGTATTTTCGTAACATAAAACCCGTTCCGGCATTGTTTTTTGAAGGACATCTAAAACAAAGTACCCAGTTCTATCCCCGCCGACGTGTTTTACCCTTGCCTTTGAATGCCCTCCTTCTAATCCTAACTCGAGATCGAATACTACGCCTTTTTCTTCCAACTTCTCCAGATGTATGAACGACTCAGAGATCAACGACTCCGCTGTCGTTGAGTCCGTCAAGCCGCGTCCAGCTACAAGAGTGTCTCGTAGATGCAGTTCAACGTCGCTGGTGTCTAAAGGAAACGCTATTCCCCCTTGGGCCCATTGAGTTGATCCTGACATGAGTCTAGTTTTTGTGAGAAGCAACACGTCGGCTCCCGACTCTGCTGCCACACTTGCGGCGTAGGTTCCTGCGATTCCACTTCCAATCACAAGTACGTCGCAACGAACCTTTGTCAATTGATCGTTGACCATGTTATCGACTCTAGGCAACAGCCAACATCGCATCAATTGCACGTCTAGCTCTTGAAGCGATCTTGTCATCTATCTCGACTACAAAGGTGTTGCTCTCGAGTGACCTCAGAATTTTCTCTGAGGTAATCATCTTCATATACTCGCAGATAGCGGTATCTTTGACAGGAATAAAGTGTTTCCCCTCAGTTTTTTTATTCAATCGATGTATGATACCTACTTCAGTGGCTACTACAAACTCTTTTGTTGTAGATCTCTGAGCATATGTAACCATGCCCTCTGTTGAGAAGACTTTAGCGTCTGGTTTAAGGTATAGACACGAAGATCCGCATCCACACTCTGGATGGATAAGAAACTCAGCGTCGGGGAAGTTGTCGAGTTTCTCTTTGAGTTCTTTTTCACCAATTCCTGCGTGTACGTGGCACTCTCCCATCCAGATATCCATTGTCCTGCCGGTCTGTTCTTTTACATATTCACCCAAGAACATGTCTGGAAGAAATAGAATATCTCGATCTGGATCGAGAGTTCTCACGACCTTTACTGCATTTGCGCTTGTAACGCAGATGTCTGAGAGTGCCTTGACCTCAGCCGTGGTATTAACGTAAGATACGACTAGACCGTCGGGATGACTTTCTCTCCATTGCAAGACATCCATTGCAGTGACTGTATCTGAGAGTGAGCAACCAGCCTCTATGTCTGGAATTAATACCGTCTTTGACGGATTCAATATAGCAGCAGTCTCCGCCATGAAGTTGACGCCAGCGAAGACTATGACATCAGCGTCTGTGCGAGCTGCTTCGCGTGACAACCCTAGAGAGTCTCCTACGAAGTCGGCTATATCTTGAACCTCTCCGACTTGATAGGAGTGGGCGAGTATTACCGCATTTCTCTCTCGCTTTAAACCCTCGATCTTTCTGATTAGCTCCTCTGGATTCATCGTTTGCTCCATTCCGCAACCACTAAAGGCCAAGTCTGCGCGTGTCGTTGTTCGACTCCACGTTGGATATTTTCAAAGATAGATCTAACGCTTTGACCGAGTGAGTTAAAGCGCCAACAGAGATGTAATCTACCCCCAAAGAGGAGAGTTTTAGTACTCGATCAGCGGATATTGTTCCACTGACCTCGACAACTGCACGACCGTCTATCATTGCCATCGCGACTTCGACCTCTTCATTGCTCATGTTATCGAGGAGAATAATGGGTACATTAGAGTCCAAAGCCTCTTTCAGCTCCTCTTCGTTCGATACCTCCACCTCTATTTTCATATAGTGTGGCGTTCCATTCATCGCCAAGGTAACAGCTTTGCTAACGCTACCAGCTGACTTGATGTGATTATCTTTTATCAAAATTGCGTCGTATAGGCCGCTGCGATGATTTAATCCACCACCGACTCGTACTGCATATTTTTCAAGATACCTAAGACCAGGAGTTGTCTTTCGTGTATCGAGTACTTTAGTTTTAGATCCAGGAGCAACGGCGTCGACGAAATTTCTTGTAGCAGTCGATACGCCCGAGAGGTGTCTTAGGAGGTTAAGAGCCACCCTTTCACCTTCCAAGATCTTACATAAAGAACCTGAAAGAGTGCCGAAACTTTGGCCCTTAGAGAGATTATCTCCATCTTTCATAGCGAAGTGCACTCCAAGGTCTTGGTCGAGAAACTTGAACACCTCAGTAGCTACCTCTACGCCACAGAGAACGCCGCTCTCTTTAGCGTAGAAGGTTGCTGTTCCAAGACGATCAGGATCGATAGTTAGATGGGTGGTTATGTCTCCGTCGCCAAGGTCTTCTCGTAACCATGAGTCGATATCGATCCGGAGTTTTCTAAGATTTATGCCAATCAACCCAGTATCCTTTAGTCGTTCAACGTAACTTGAAGAATTAATTGTTCTAGTTGTAAGTCAATTCGTAAGAACAGCCTAAACGTTTCGCCTCAGTTTGGTATTCCACTACAGATAACCGCTTCAGGAGATAACTTAGACGATATTAGGAGTCTTGGAACACTTAATTATAATATAAATATTCTATTCA
>JAKBGL010000180.1 GCA_021833085.1 Actinomycetes bacterium
GTTTTCCACTATTCCACCTTGTCAATACGCTACAAAAGAAATTAGTTATGACGGCAATTGATCTTTGCTGCCAAAGAAAGAAAAGAGAAGGCTATGCCCGGTAAGAGTACTGTACCCGTTGCGTTTTTTGGTCATGGGTCGCCTATGAATGCAGTTGAGGACAACGAGTTCACAAGGAGCTGGAAGAACTACGCAAAGACGCTCCCACCGGTCAAGGGAGTCTTGTGTATCTCCGCCCATTGGTACACCCGTGGAACTGGAGTCACGGCGATGACTACACCAAGAACTATCCACGACTTTGCAGGATTTCCTGAACAACTCTACAGAGTTCACTATAGCGCACCTGGCGATCCCAACCTTGCAGAACAGGTAGCTAGTTTGCTTGCTAACAGAACCGTGGTGCGTGATCAAAACTGGGGCATCGATCATGGAGCCTGGTCTGTCCTTATACATATGTTTCCTAATGCAGATATCCCAGTTGTACAACTCTCCATAGACGCGTCTCTAGATCCTCAAGAACACTTTGAGATTGGCAAAACACTTACTCCACTTAGAGAAGCAGGAATTTTCATACTTGGTAGCGGAAACGTAGTGCACAATCTTCGTGCAACCTTTGGATCTAAAGAAGGGCTGAGTGGACCTCCGTTGAAGTGGAACGTTGACTTCAATAACACAGTCGTGGATCTTCTAACAACATCTGACGAAGCTAAGCTCATCAACTACCATTCGCTTGGGTCAAACGCACAGCTCTCAATACCCACACCAGATCACTATCTTCCACTGTTGTACGTGCTCGGCGCCAAAGAAGAGGTTGATGGCGTTTCGTTTCCTACCTTTGGGTATAGCGGCGCTGGTATCTCAATGTTGTCGGCCTCATTTGGGTAGTATGTGGATACTCAAGATAAGGTCGAAACCAACAGCGCCTTTATGGTGTGCAATCGATTTTCAGCTTGATCAAAGACGATTGAGTTTTCAGATTCAAAGATCTCATCTGTCACTTCAAAGGCTGTAGTCCCGAACCTTTCTAGCAGCTCAAGCCCTTGCAACGTAGTCTCGTCGTGCAATGCAGGAAGACAGTGCATAAACTTCCAATCGTCGCGACCAGTGTGCTCTATAAGACTAGAGTTCACCTGATATGGCGACAAGAGTTCTACTCTTTGTCCCAAGAGTTCCTTAGACTCTCCCATTGAAAGCCAGACATCGCTATAGACGAACTCGACGTTGTATAGTGCTTCTTTGGGGTCATGGTCAACTTTGATGCGGGCACCCGACTCTATCGCAAAGTCGTTTGCTAAAGATATCGTAACGGCGTCGGGCCACAACTCCTTGGGTGCACAGATACGAACGTCCATACCAAGCATCGCACCGGTTATAAGCAGTGAGCGCGCTACGTTATTCCTCCCATCTCCTACAAACACAAAGGAGATCTGCGACAGGGAAGAGGTTGAATGACTCATCATAGTCATAACGTCTGCCAACGATTGGGTCGGATGCCACTCATCCGTCAAAGCGTTAAATACTGGCCTCTGGCTGTAGAGAGACAACTCTTCTACGGTTCTTTGCGCAAAACCCCGATACGCAATCGCGTCATACATTCTCCCTAATACTCGGGCACTGTCTTTGACTGACTCCTCTTTCCCCAGATGAGATCCAGCGGGTCCCAGGTAAGTCGTCGATGCACCTTGTTCAAACGCAGCTACCTCGAATGCACATCGAGTACGCGTAGAGGCTTTCTCGAAGACGAGGGCGATCTTTTTCCCAATGAGACGCTGTTCTTCAAGACCGTCAGCACGCTCTTGACGCAAGCTTTGGGCCAACTCAATAATGTCCAGCAAAGATCTACCTGTGTAGTCCTTCTCTGCCAGATAGCTCTTGCCTCTCCACGCCTCGTTACTCACTGCCGAAACCTCCAACACAGTTAAAAAGGGCATTCTAGCGTCTAAACGTCGTCTTCGATCGTCGGGACTTGCCCTGTCTATGGCTCAGACATCTTGGTCGACATAGGAAATGGGGTCGACGATTCCATTTGCAGCGAAGGCCGCTAGACGCAGTAAGCACGAATCACACCGGCCACAGCTACGACCAGATGGATCTGGATCGTAACAGCTATGAGTCATCGAATAGTCGACACCAAGGCTCAGTCCCAAGGCAATAATCTCTTCCTTACGAAGAGTGAGCAATGGAGCGTGAACTTTGACCTTTGCCCGGCCCTCGACGGTCTCCTTGAGAGCTAGATTCGCCATCACTTCAAAGGCTTGAAGATACTCTCCTCTACAGTCAGGGTATCCCGAGTAGTCGATCGAGTTAGCTCCAATAAAGATGTCGAAGGCGCCAACTGCCTCGCCATAGCCTAGAGCAAGAGCCAGAAACACCGTATTTCTCGCCGGAACATAGGTCGTAGGAATCTCAGAACTCCCATTTAAACCAAGAGCATCCTTAGGAACAGCTATCTCAGGTGTAGTCAACGCCGAACCTTGGAACACGATTCTAGGTACCGATACCGTCTGATGACTAGCACCAAAGTATCGTGCTACCGCCTCAGCCCTCTCAAGCTCTATCGAGTGACGTTGCCCGTAGTTAAAGCTAAGTGCATGTAAGAGAAATCCTTGAGACTTAGCCGTCGCCATAACCGTTGTAGAGTCCAAGCCACCACTTAGAAGCACCACAGCCTCTTGACTCATTAGCTCCGCCGCCTCTCCTAAAGTAACTTTCTCATCTTAGATGCCTAAAGCACTAGCGACCTTATCGAAAAACACCGATCAGTCTTACGTTCTCCAAGGGAGCCGCTTAAACAGTGGTCGGAGCAACTTATGGAGTTAACATCAAATCGAAGTAGCTTTCTAAGGAAATTTGTTGTAGCTTTATCTCTATGGTAACCTTATCGACCCTGAGAACCAGGGTTGCATCTGTTCACATCCCTCCCCCTGTTATTGTGGGGTTTCTGGGAGAGATAGGAGTCATAGCTTCACGTCTTAGAGGTAAGCAAAAAAGTACGAAACTCCAAAAACCCCTAACAAAGATCGGTAAGTTTATTGAAGCTTGCGGCGTGTTACTCTCCATATGGGCCGCACTGACGATGGTAGCGGGAAGGCAGAATCCAAATCCACGAGCGAACAAAACCAAGGTTATCTCCGGTGGACCGTTTAAGTACACGAGAAACCCTATATACCTAGGAGCCATCCTGTCTGCGACAGGAAGAAGCATCTCAAAGAGGTCGCTAATTGGCGTCGTCCTCTCTCTTGTTGGCGGAGCTTACATTGACCAAGTAGTCGTACCAAA
>JAKBGL010000181.1 GCA_021833085.1 Actinomycetes bacterium
TCGCCACGCCGTTCCACCAGGTGTTGCCATCAGAGATCACGGAAAGGGTTGAGACAACAGAAAACCCCGACGCACATCGACGTGGTCGGGGATTGAGTAAGAACGATTTGGTGGGCCTACCGGGACCGTTGTCGAACTCTGACGCCGATTTGGTGCAGGGTTCTCATACGGATACTTTGGTGGGCGCTGGGGGACTCGAACCCTCGACCTATTGCTTGTAAGGCAATTGCTCTAACCAACTGAGCTAAGCGCCCGTGAGCAAAAGATACTAGTCAGCTTTGGGTGAAAGGTAGTCACTTCAGTACTTTTGTACGATAATTTCCATACGTGTTAGATCTGTATACTTCTAGCTATGGCGGACTTGCCAAGAGTGATTGCTCACGTGGATATAGACTGTTTCTTTGCTTCGGCAGAGATGGTTCGAGACGCGTCTTTAATTGGCAAGCCAGTGGTTGTTGCGGGTGCGAGTCCGAGAGGAGTCGTTCTAAGTCCCAACTATGAGGCTCGGCGCTTTGGTATTCGATCGGCTATGCCTGTCGAGGTGGCAAAGAAACTGTGCCCGAAGGCGATCTACCTATCGGCAAATCACGGTTACTACTCGGATCTTTCTAAGAGGTTTCGCTCTGTTCTTGAGTACTTTACTCCATGTGTTGAGATGGTCTCGGTTGACGAAGCCTTTATTGACCTTACTGGAACCTCTCTCATCCTCGGTACTCCGCCAGAAGCGGCGAGGCACATAAGAGAAAGAATTTTGAGTGAGACGTCTCTTAGCTGTTCGGTTGGAGTAGGGAGCTCTAAAACCGTGGCAAAGATCGCCTCACAACTTGCAAAACCTAAGGTGTCGAGGGACCAGGTTTCCTATGGAACTGGAGTTCTGTATGTTGTACCCACAAAGGAAGGAAGTTTTTTGGCGGAACTTCCTATCTCATTCCTACCAGGTATAGGACCTAAGTCAGAGTCCAAACTTGCCTCGATCGGAGTTGTAAAGGTCTCTGATCTTGAAAAGGTTCCTCGATCGACTCTTGAAAAGATCTTTGGGAAGTCGACGAACTTTCTGTTGGACAGTGCAAAGGGTAAAGACGCAAGAGCGGTTGATGTTTCCCGTATAAGGAAGTCGCTAGGACATGAGACGACCTTTGAAGATGATGTATATGACGTTCGAACCATTTGTGCACACCTGCAAGATCTCTGTGTTGAAGTCGCCGAAGGAATGTTTCGCTCAAACTTAATCGCCAAAACGGTGACCCTCAAGCTGAAGTACGCCGACTTTACCACCTCGACGTACTCTCGGACGACTGGTCGAGCTCTAGTTACTAGCAAGGACCTAGGCGATCTAGTTTTAGATATGTACGAGAGACTCCAAAGAAAGGGTCCAGTTCGACTTACAGGTGTCTCTGTTTCGGGACTACTCCCAAGATCGCACGCTCATCAGCTTTACTTACTTGATGAGACGACTCATAGAGATCGATACAAAGATCTTGAAGAGACTGTATTTGTGCTAAGGCAGCGCTACGGGAGAGAGGCTGTCTATAAGAGACCAAGGATGGGTCCTAAGCGCCAATAAGTCGTTGGTTAATGCGAATACTTTCTTTGTAAGGTGCATGATAGATTGACAAGGTAGTTGTGTGAACGAGCCGACCGATCTTTAGGTGACGGGAGTTTCTAGTTGTTGAACGTAGATCGATCCTTGACTTTAGATGAGATCGACCTCTCGACTTTGGACTTTTGGCAACTGCCACTTTCGCTTCGTGAAGGAGCCCTTGAGACCCTTAGAAGGACAAACCCAGTTGCGCACTTTGACGACCCAGCGTGGATGTTGCTTAGCGAAGACGAAGGAGGATTTTGGACTGTAACTCGACATGCTGACGTGATGACTGTGTCTCGTGATCCCAAGGTGTTTTCATCTGCGAGAGGAGCAGTATCTATCCCTGACCTACCACAGGAGTTTATTGAGTTCTTTGGTTCAATGATAAATACCGATGACCCAAGACATGGAGTTCTAAGGAGGGTGGTTTCTCGAGCATTTACTCCAAAACGCTTGGCACAGATCGAGAGTCGGATAGGGGCTCTCGCATATGACCTAGTAGAGGAATGCGCAAACTACAAAGAGGTGGATTTTGTATCGAAAGTCGCTTCAAATCTACCGCTTCGGATTATATGTGAGATGATGGGAGTTCCCGATGATAAAGCTCAGTTTGTCTTGGAGCGATCGAACATAATTTTAGGCGCTCTGGACTCAGAGTATGTGAGTCCAGAGACCCCAATAGATACAGCAATACTAACCGCGGCGCTTGAACTTGTGTCTCTGATGGAGGAGATAGGGAAGGATCGTATCGGATCACCACTTGATGACGTTACCTCTGCTCTTGTTAACGCATCGGTTGAAGGTGAGTCGCTTTCAGCCTCCGAACTAGCATCTTTTTTTATTCTGCTTGTCGTTGCCGGAAACGAGACGACTCGAAATGCAATCTCTTGGGGGATGGTGGCTCTTGATGAAAATCCTGATCAAAGAAGCCTTCTGCGATCAAATCTGGATGCACTCCTGCCCTTTGCTGTCGAAGAGATCGTTAGGTGGTCGTCTCCAGTTATCTTTATGAGACGTACTACGACGCAGCCGACTACGGCTCTGGGAGTTCCTTTGAGCGAAGGCGAAAAGGTACTGTTGCTCTATGGGTCTGCCAATAGAGACGAAGACGTCTTTGAAGATCCGTACAGCTTTAGAGTTGATCGAGTGGACAATCACCATCTAGGATTCGGAGGGTACGGTCCGCACTTCTGTTTGGGTGCTCATCTAGCGCGAAGAGAGTTAGCGGCGTTATTTAAAGAGGTGATGAGTCAGATGCCAAACTACGAGGTGGTGGGAGAGCCAGATCGACTTAGATCCAACTTTATCAATGGAATAAAGCACCTACATGTGCGAACCGAAGTGTTTTGAGGGAAGGAGGTTTCTATGTCTAGTAAAGAAGACGTAGTGGACAACTTTTTCCTTGGAGAGTTTCAAGGCTCTTTACGATCACTTGCGGATAACACCAAGAGACGTTACATGTACGAGGTAACTCGTTTTGTCGACTTTATGGTAGAAAGTGATGGAACGTCTCCAAAGGAGATTACTCCAAGAAAGTTACGTTCATTTCAATCGAAACTTGTGAGTAACGGAGCGTCTAAATCTCAGATCTCGTCGAACTCCTCGGCGTGTCGAAGGTACCTTCGCTTCTTGGAGACTAAGGGATTCAGCTTAGGGCCAGCCCTTGCATTGGGGCTTGCCTCCTCAAA
>JAKBGL010000011.1 GCA_021833085.1 Actinomycetes bacterium
TATAATGTAATTACATGTATGAAATTTAACGTCACAAATAGCTAATAACTTAAGTAGAGTTAAGTTTTGTGGCAAGGCTGTCGGTATTTGTCAACCTACTTTGTGCGGATCCATCGCAGCCCGTACTTCGAGTACGAACCTATAATTGTGGTCTGAGGATGTTGGAAATTTAGAAGGGCTCCGGTGGTCTGTAGTTGGTCATGGACAAGGTGCCATTATTTGAGCTTCAAAACGCTTCGCTGCTAAGGGAAGGTAACGTTCTTCTCAAAGAGGCTAGCTTTGGTTTATTTGAAGGTGACAAAGTAGTCGTGATGGGACGCAATGGGGCCGGAAAGTCTACATTGGTAAGGATGCTTGCTGGGTTCGAACGTGTGAGTCGTGGGAGGCTGTTAATTGACGGTGTGGACGCACGGACTTTGGATATTCGCACACTCCGAGGTAGGGTTTCGTATGTAAGTTCATCCTTGCAGGAGCGATTTATGGGTGCTATAACCACTTTTGAGGTTGTACTTACCGGCACGAGTGGGGATCTTGCACCTTACTGGCGGAGTTACTCTAAAGAGGAGTTATCTGTAACCGATGAACTACTTTCCATCTTTCGATTGAGTGCTAAAAGGGACCATCTGTTCAACACTCTCTCTCAAGGGGAGCGGCAAAGGGCGATACTAGCTAGAGCATTCGCCAGACGATCGCAGTTGGTCGTTGCCGACGAGCCCTTTGTGGGACTAGACATGGTTTCTCGGGACGAGTTGATTATGGCTTTGGAAGGACTAGGCACTTTAGATATAACAACAAACACCGTGGTTCTGATCGTTCATGGTACTGAAGAGATCCCCAGTGTCTTTGATCGAGTTGTTTTCGTCCGAGACTCTGAGCTTGTTTGGCACGGGAATAAAGATGACTTCCTTGTATCTGATGTCTTGTCTGAACTCTATGAAACTCCACTTCGAGTCGCTAAGTTGGGTACGCAATACTACACGTCAGTCGTGCGGTGAGAGCTTTCATGGAGCCATTAATCCAGCCGTTTTAGACTCCTTGCGTAGTTCTTAGCGTTCTCTACGTATAGATCTACTGCTTCTTTGAACTGACCCTCTCGTACTTTACCCGTGATAATGGTAGCTGGAACACCAAGTGCCATTGCAAATCTTGGAAGCACAGTTCCATTTGTTAATACGGCGTTGGCCCCAACTAGCGAGTGGCTCTCACAGATAACCCGATGAAGAACTATCGATCCGGACCCGACGAGCACGTCGTCTTCTATTAGGCAGCCTTCCAGATGGACAATATGTCCGACAACGCATCTAGAGCCCACTACGGTGGACAGTTCAGCGGTCGCATGTATCACTGTCCCATCTTGAATAGAGCTTTCCGATCCTATCGAGATGTGACCATAGTCGCCTCGGAGAACTGCCTGCGGCCATATGCTGGATCTTGCGCCTATGGTCACATCTCCAATTACAGTGGCATCAGGATGCACAAATGCTGAGGGGTCGATCTTTGGTGTTCTATCTCCAAGCGCGTAAATAGCCATATCACTAACGTTAGTTGTTTGAAAGCTTGATAGCAACATCTGTATCTATGTAGTTGCGCAGCGAGCACCTGCAGCTCGTATGCGATGGCGGGTGTCGATAGGCGTAGCGGTTGTAACCGCAAAATCCTTTGGTGTGAAAGGTTTATATATGATCGTTGGTATCGATGCTATCGGTCTTTTCAGTCATTATACGTGGCGCGTATCTAGTTATAAGGTGCAACTTGAGTCTGAACATTCCATCGCGCTTAACTACTGTATCAACTAGCAACTTTCCAGGACTTGCAATGAAGTCAGTTTCGCTCATAGATGCTACTGGGGGAGATGATTTACTCAACACGCTATTTCGTTAGCGCTGGACGTATGGTGGAATTAGAATACCAAGATGACTTAACGTTCACTTCGGTAGACGACGATTTCTTAGTGCGTTCAGTGAAGTGAGATTTGGATTTAAACATGGAAATGCTGATCCATCGGTAGCTGAAACGAGTTAAGGTGGTCAACATTTGATATCCCTACCGACAGTGATCATCGTCCGTGTTGAATGCGAGAAGATAGTGAACCTCTGATTGGATGCGACTCACTGAGGATAGGTTCTTTGTTCGTTCTCAGCGAGGTTGTTCAACAGCCGTTTCTTGCTGAGGTTGAAGAGTTTCTAGACAAAACATAAGTGCTGCCGATTTAGTTCAGGTCTGATAGTTCATGAAACTCCCATGAGCAAGATCTTTAGGATGACAGTAGAAGGTATTCGGACGATGCCTTTAATCCATGAGGTCTAGTTCAATCCAGAGACTCTCGAATCTCTTAGCTACAATAGAGCGTGGATGGCTAATCACGACAGGCGAACGGTCGATAGCCATGCCTTCGATGAGAGAAGATCGAGGGATTATTGTATTAGTGAGATGAAGATCCTTCATCTCACTAAGTTCACTCAGTAACACTTGGTGGTGTTTTGAGCGAACTTCGACGATCTGTAGCGTTGTCTTGAAGTTCGGGGGAGACTTGAAATCACCTCTAAGACTGTAGACGTACTCTAACGTTGCGCGTAAAGAAAGAGGAGCCGGCGTTGTTAGTAGCAGAGTGAGATCAGATACTGCTAGCTGAAACTTTAGGAGATTATCAGCCGTTGGTGGAGAGTCGATAACTATGAGATCATATCGATCAGACAGTGCGTCGATGGAGTTCCTTGCCCTAGATCTAAACGTCCGAATCTCAGATATCTCGGCGTCTAAGAATCGGGTCCTATCGTTGTATGGAAGAATGTGCAGGCGCTCGACATTGGTTCCCTTTACCAACTCAACAAGGTTTGCTTGTGGTTTTTTAAGTTGATCACCGAGTCCTTTCCCGTCTTGCGAATCATGTCGCAGAAGAAAAGATGATGCGCCTTGGGCGTCGATATCAATGAGCAACACGCGCCATCCTTGAACTGCAGCTACGGCACCCAAGTTGATTGCGGTTGACGTTTTCCCAACTCCACCTTTCAGGCTGTAGCAGTTCAAAACTTTCATGATTGCTTGTTCAACTCCTTGAGAAGACGATTGATCGTTTTGAGACCGTCACTTGCAAGGAAATGACCAACCTGCACAAGACACTTATCGAAGAGAGCTTCACGTTCGCTTGACAAGTGATCTCTGGTGCTGAGGTCTAAGTTAGCGATCGGAGCGATGCTTTCGAGAAGATGAAGTGCCACCTCCGCATCTTGAAATGCACCGAGCAGATCTTGGGTTTCTTTGAGTTCTTTAATTGCGACCTTGAAAAGTTTGTGGGGGAATACTGGCTCGAAGAGCTCAAGTGTATAGCGAAGATGTTTCCCTTTTTTCCGAAGGTTGTGCATCTCCTCGTGTGAAGCCACTGTGTCGGTAAGTTTCGCTTGCTCCGTAAAGTCTTTATAGGTCGACTCAACCCGGTTATATGCGAAGTTGATCATCTTTTGCGTGCCAACTCCACCGCTCTTGCGTTGTCCGATACAACGCAATGAATTGTTCCACGCATCTAATAGCTTAGAGAACTCGCTACCTTCGATGAATTGGCAGAGTGTGCTATGGGCCTTTCCCCTTTGATTTTTGAAGTGAACCGCCATTTCAAGTGACTTCGATTCAACGGCAGAGAGATTTATGAGGAATACATCTAGATCCCTTTGCGCCCCGCATATGGTCTGAAACCTTTTTAATCTTTTCTCTAGCTGCCTGAGTGAACACGTGTCCTTTGTTTTGCCCTTGGCAGTTGGATTTAGATGTCCTAGGTGCTCTAAAATGACCCTCGTCTTTCTTAGGTCCACTCTTATATCGTGGCAGTACTCAAGGTCGTAGTCACCGACCACGCCATCTGAGTTCAGCATCACCCGTTGGTAGAGGTTCATGCCCATCGTTTTCAGGGAGGTAATGGGGGAGTCACCTACGTCGAAGGTACTTTGTCCGAGTTGGTTATAGTCGAATCGTTTGCGATTGTTTGCCCGCATTACTGAAGCCCATCTATCCCAGTCGGTGTTAGATATTAGGTATGGTTTTAGACTGCGGGTAATGTTTTTTAAAGTTGGAGTTGGGTCCACTCCTACTATCATCTCGATCTCGATCCAGTGCTCTGGTAGACCTTTCGGCGTGATCAGGCGTACTCGACCCAGTCTCAAACCCGTCTTGTGCTGGTAGAACTCGATCTCGGATATAACGCTGGACACTGACGCTAATTTGACTAATGCTCGTCCGTCTGCCAAGCGTTGAAGTAGCCGTCGGAGACCCAATTCTTTGACAGTTGATAGGTTTATTGCATTTGGAAACAGTGTGAAGTCATGGATATTAAAGTGAGATGAAGGCTGATCAGTGCAGCGAAGTGTAAAAGTCACGTTGTTGTCGGAACCAACCTGTGTTTCCACAAAGTAGCCACCGGAGGACAGCTTCCAATCTTGCGTGTCGTAAAGATTCAAAACGACTTCGCCAACTAAGTTAATGTTCATATGCTCTGACGGAACACTTGTACTCAAAGAAGAAAGTAAATTCTCGTGCGAGTTTGCCTTATTTGCCGCCAAAACTCTTATCGGTGAATAGTTGACGGTTTTATTGTCCGTAGCCGATACCTCCTTTACCAACGGCCGAGATGGGAAATCCAACTCCTTCATCAGATGATACTATGCCAGTTGATAATTAAATGAGTTATCTATTGGGCGGCTGGGTCGGCATCTAGTAGTGATGGACGACTGAATTAAAGTGGTCTAAGGGTCCCCATCCATGTCCGAGGGCCCAGTCCTTTGATCCAGCTATTGCGCTAGTAACATACGCTTTAGCTTCTCTAACCGCGTCGGTAAGCGTAGTTCCTCGAGCCAGATTTGCGGAAATTGCGGCGGACAGAGTGCAACCCGTCCCATGAGTATTTTTTGATTCAATTCTTGTAGCCCTAAATGTAAAGACCTGATCACCGTCGTAAAGTACGTCAATCGATTCTTTCTCGTCATCGAGATGTCCGCCTTTGACTAAGACGTTTTGTGACCCCATCTTCTTCAGTTCAATCGCCGCAGTCACCAGGTCTTCAGAGGTGTCAATCCTTACCCCAACGAGCTTAGAAGCTTCGGGAGCGTTTGGGGTAATGAGATACGCATGAGGGAAAAGATCGTCAATATAAGCTTCGATAGCATCACTTGTGATCAGCGAATCTCCAGATGCAGCAACCATTACAGGATCAACCACTAGGCGAGGCAACATATTGTCCTTGGCAAACTCAGCCACTATCTGGACAACCTCGGTTGTGGCCAGCATTCCAGTTTTGGAACCGCGAATCCAAAAGTCATCGAGGATCGACTTTATCTGCGCAAATACTAGATCAGGATCAACGGTACGATAACTTTGGACTCCAACTGTATTTTGGGCCGTGACTGCCGTGATCACCGACGTCCCATAGACGTGATGTGCAGCGAAGGTTTTTAGGTCAGCCTGGACGCCAGCACCGCCGCCGGAGTCTGACCCCGCTATGGTTATTGCGACTGGAGGATTACGGTGACTCGAAGCTGTATCCAACTGCCGGTCCTTCCTCTCGTATTAGATGCTTAGTCATACTAGTGAATCTCTAATTAACTTTGCGTCGTCAGCCCCAGCGTTACCCGCACTCCAAAAAGATTCTTTTGTTGATTACAGAGAGCAACGATCACTAAGTACTGTGCGCAGGCACCGATCCTATAACAATGCAACCTACGAATCGAAGACTCCTATAGCATTGGGATCTTGAGATGTAATACAATCGACTAACGAAAGGTCACTTAGTCCACGAAAGGTCTACCGTCATTCTCTGTTGAAGCTAGCGCAAAGCGTCTCTTGGGAATCCTTCCTGCACGGTAAGACTCGCGACCTGCTTGTACAGCTTTTGCTATTGCTCCAGCCATGAGAGGTGGTACCTGTGCTCTCGTAATAGCGGATGCCACAAGAACAGCATCGCAACCAAGTTCCATGGCGAAAGCAGCGTCCGATGCACATCCGATGCCAGCGTCTAATACCACCGGACACGTAGAGCGCTCGACGATGATCGATATGTTATGGGGATTTAGTATCCCCAGTCCGGAACCTATCGGTGATCCAAGCGGCATTACGGCAGCCACACCGAGCTTCACAAGATGGTCAGCGAGGACCGGATCGTCGTTCGTGTATGCGAAAACCTGAAACCCTCTTGATACCAACTCTTCTGTGGCAAGAGTAAGTTCGATCGGATCTGGTAGAAGTGTTAGGTCATCACTTATTACTTCAACCTTTACAAGATCAGTGTTAAGTGCTTCACGAGCTAGCTCGGCTGTGAGAACGGCCTCTTTGGCGCTATAGCACCCAGCGGTATTTGGAAGTATATGAACTGCCAGCTCCTTTAAGTCAGCAAAGATTGAGGCTCGCTTATTGTTTGGATCAAATCTCCTAATCGCCACCGTGACTATCTCGCTGCCAGACACACCTACTGTATCTGTGATGACGCGATGTGACGGAGCACCGCCCGTACCAAGAATCAGCCGATTGCGTATCGTTAGATTTGCTACATTAAGCACATCGTCGGCTTCGGGCGACGTTGCAGCCGATTGGTCATTCATGCTCATCCTCCTTGATATATGGTAACCACCTCTACCTTATCGCCGTCGCTTAAAAGGATTTGAGGCCAGAGTGCTCGTGTGACAATGGATTCGTTGAGTGCGACCGCTATAGCTTCTTTTGGAGCCCCAATCTCACTGAGTAGTTCGGTTATACTTAAGCCACTCTCGAACGACCTTCCGGTTCCGTTGATCGTGACGTCGATTAACCTGACTTTATCTTCACTCATACTCAAAAAGTGTAACGATAAGGACTCAAAATAGATGTAAAGTGATGGAGGAACGAGCTATCTTCGTAAGTTTTATGGTCTGTAAGTGAAGAGACCAATGCGGCGGCTGTAACTGGAGCAAGGAGAAATCCATGTCGATAGTGCCCACTGTGGATGAAGAGCCCTGGAGTTAGTTCGCCAACTAGGGGATAGTTATCGTATGTACCAGGCCTTAGCCCGGTGCCCACCTCGACAAGAGATATTTCTCGCAGCATGGGAACACTATAGACTGCATCGAAAAGTAGGTCTAGTACCCCTCCAGCTTTTGCAGCGATGCTACCCCTTTGCGATATCTCTTCCTGAGTGGCCCCTACTACAACTTCGCGTGATTGACGAGGTACTATGTAGTTCCATCTACCATTTCTTATCGACCGTATGCAGAGTCTTGGACCTTGATCTAAGGCATCTTTAAGTCTCAATATATCCCCCTTAACTGGCCGTGTGGTTATAAAGCGGAGAAGTCGCGCGTCTAACGTACTTGGCAGAAGTTCCTCCGGTGCATACATTGGATTGCAGAGAATAACGGTTTTGCATTTGAGCGGAGATTCTTCTTCTAATGCCAAAGTCCAACCCCCATCTCTACGTGAAGACACGCTTGATACAAGAGATCTGACGATTCGTTGTTTTGAGTCAAATAACCGCAAAAGTGAATCGATCACTACACGATTGTCAACTTGAAAGTCATTAGGTGTATACAGTCCCCCAATAGTCTTTGGTGTTAGAGTCGGTTCTGCCTCACGAGCCTCACGCCGACTGAGTAGGTGTGACTCTATGTTGAGGTGTTGATGGTAGTGTTGAAGGCGAACGAGTTCGTCAAGATCTCCTCTCTCGGTCGCCACTAACATTGTCGGTCGTTTCTCGTAGCCAGTATCGCCCAGGGACAAAGATTCAACCTTTGCTGAAAAGATCTCCCAGTACTTTGCGGAGCGTCTCAGCAACTCTCCCATTAGGTCCTCGTCGTAGTTAACCTCCGATGCAGGAGCTAGCATTCCAGCGGCTACGTTAGAAGCCCCTTGGCCTGGTTTCGGATCTACGAGTAAGAAGTCAGCCCCCGCCTCTTGTAAGTGGAGTGCGACTGCTAGACCGGATATTCCCGCGCCGACGACAATAAAGTTTGTTTCTCTATGCATCTGATATCGTGATTAACCTAGCGGGTTTCATGGTGAGTAGGTAGAGACTAAGGTCCTGTATCGAATCCCAAAAATTCTTTTAGGACCCGGTTGCCTATAGCTCGGGATCGCCCAGGGACTAAGAGTTACTTCAACGTAGCAGTTAATATGGAGATTTGCAGGTGCAGTAGTTGCTAATCATAAGCCCGGTAATTGAACTAACCACCGAAGGTAGGGCGCCCTTTAGAGGTCTGTGACTTGAGAGATCCATAAGGGTTCATAGTGGCTATGTGTAAGTATCGTTTGCTGGTTTTAGATGGACCATGGTACGTTCTGTCGAACCCAGATAATAGAAGTGATCACCGAAGGAAGTCCAGGTATAGCTTTTAACATTGCAGGGTGCGCAGTCGAATCCACAAACCTTTAGGACCTGTCACTTCAGAACCTCATGGTACATTTTATGGACTGAAATGTAGTCAAGACCGTGAGGCCGTCCATTGAGACTTTGTCGACTCTTTGACTCTATATGTGGATTTTTTGAGACCATATAGTTTAACACTTTTTGTTTAACGGTCGAACTCGACACATTCCAGGGCTTATGTGCCCTTTGGAACATCGGAGCTTTGTATAGATCTCTCACTTAGAATCTACCTGCGATGATTGCAGTGGTTTCAGAAGTAGCAACGTCCCATCTGACGTACGCTACCTGGTTTGGAAGTCTTTGGACGCAAGGTTTCTTGGGGCGTCTACCTGAGCAACTCCAAAGAATGACACTGGGTTAGGTAGCCCTCGTATATTTTGACGCGAGTTTTGTCGAGCGAAATGATGAAGTAGTATTCGTTATAGTCAAAGAATTGAGGCTTATATGAAAAGTACTATGCAAGAGACTCCTCTGTTAGTGTCCTCCATCTTGCAATATGGGGCGTATGCATACGGAGATTCAAAGGTCTTTACCTACCATGGCGACTCTATATCGGAGTGTAGTTTTTCGGAGATATCCGAAAGATCTGCACAGCTCGCAAATGCACTTTATGAGATAGGTGTGCGTCAAGATGATCGAGTTGCCACGTTTTGCTTTAATCACAACCAACATTTAGAGGCGTACTTCGCGATTCCTTCTATGGGGGCAGTGCTCCATACACTCAACATAAGGCTTTTCGCCGATCAGTTGAGTTTTGTGATCAACGATGCGCAAGACACAACAGTAATCGCTGATGTAGAGGTGTTACCGCTACTTGCTAGAGTTTTAAAGGATGCTCCCAGCGTGAAAAACGTTGTGGTTGTCGGTACGGGAGATCTAGCGATACTAGATCCTTTTAACGTTGGGGTCTTTGACTACGAGTCGCTTATAGACTCAATGCCAAAAACCTACAAATGGGTTGATCTTGACGAAAGGTCAGCGGCTGCTATGTGCTACACCTCCGGTACTACTGGGAACCCTAAAGGTGTCGTCTACTCACATCGGTCAACCTACCTTCACTCCTTATCATCTATCTCTGGTAACTCTCTAGCATTAAACAAAGATGATCGCGCTTTGGTAATCGTTCCTATGTTTCACGCTAATGCTTGGGGAATACCGTATTCCTCGTTTATGGCTGGTGCTGACATGGTGATGCCGACTCGGTTTTTGCAGGCCGCGCCCTTAGCCGACATGATCGCGAAAACTCAACCGACTATAGCTTCGGGAGTTCCGACAATTTGGAACGACCTTTATCACTATCTTCTTTCCAACCCGATGGACATGAGCTGTTTCCGTATCATCGCTTCTGGCGGAGCGGCAGCTCCAGAAGCGCTTATCCGTGGGTACGAGGACAACTTTGGCGTGAAATTAGTTCAAGGGTGGGGGATGACTGAAACCTCCCCTTTGGTTACGTTAGCGATGCCTCCTCGCCATTCTGCCGGGACCAGTTGGCTTAAGTATGAAGTTACCGCCGGCAAGGCGGTAATTGGTACTGAGATTCGTATAGTTGGTACCGACGGAGCAGAGTTACCTAACGACGGACAGTCCATTGGCGAACTTGAGGTTAGAGGCCCCTGGGTGACTAGCTCATACTATCACAACGACTCTTTAGAGTCCTTTGACGATGGATGGTTACGAACAGGAGATATGGCTACCATCGATAGCGAAAAATACATGCGCATAGTAGATAGGACCAAAGACGTTATAAAATCCGGTGGGGAATGGGTCTCATCGGTAGAGCTAGAAAATGCTATTATGGCCCATGACGCCATTTTGGAGGCGGCTGTGATAGGTGTGCCGGATGAGAAGTGGGACGAACGCCCCTTGGCTTGTGTGGTTTTAAAGCCTGGTCGCGAGGTTACACCGCAAGAGATCAAAGACTTTCTGTCGTCAAGAGTATCAAAATGGTGGATACCGGAACGCTGGTGCTTCGTTACTGATATACCCAAGACGTCAGTCGGTAAGTTCGACAAAAAAGTCCTACGAAACGATGCCAGTCAAGGACGCTTGGACGTCATCAAAGCATAGCGTGTCTACGTTTTGATGGTGAATTGCAATTAGCTACATCTAGGGAAGTACGAAAAAATCATAATGTAGCCGAACTAGGTTAACGCCGATAGGTTGAAGCATTCAATGTACTAGCTTTGAACTATGGAGTACGACGAACAGATAAGCGAACTACTGTCACAAGCCGAAAGTCTTACCGAAGGACTTTCTGATCTCGGCTTTAAGCTTTTGCGGGAGGGATTCAATAAAAGAGACGAGAACAGTCTCACCTTTGAAAAAGATGTTGCAAAGGCAAGGCGTGGAGTGGAAAAAGCCGTCCACCTTCTTAGGGCTTTGGGGAACAAACTAGAGAAGCAGCAGGAGCAGCAGAGCAAATGAGCGGTTTCATTCGTAATTTACCTTAGTTAAGGAGTTGTGTTGTTTAAAGCGTTGGTACTTGAACTTGTGGGAGAAACGGTGGTTCCTGTCGTCAAGGAGATTGCTGAGTCTTTCTTGACCGACGGAGACCTCCTTGTAAGGGTCCACTACTCAACCGTTAACTACAAAGACGGCATGGCTATAACTGGTACCGGTAAAATTGTACGATCCTATCCCATTATTCCAGGAGTTGACCTTGCGGGAGAGGTTGTGGAGTCTCAGTCAAGTACCTTCAAGACCGGTGACATGGTGGTGGTGACCGGATTTCGCATGGGTGAACTCTACAACGGCGGTCTAAGTCAAATGGCACGCGTCCGATCTCAATGGGCGATCAAGATTCCGCCTTCGCTCTCGACCAAGCGCGTGATGGAGATCGGTACTGCTGGACTCACCTCAATGTTGTCCGTTCTCACACTTGAAGAACATGGTACCGTTCCCGGAGCCGACGTCTTAGTGACTGGCGCTGCTGGAGGAGTTGGATCGATCGCCGTTGCAATATTAGCTAAGTTGGGTTATAACGTATCCGCATCAACAGGAAGAAGTTCGGAAGAGCGTTACCTCAAAAGCCTGGGTGCATCAGAGGTTATAGAAAGATACCAACTTTCAGAGGCGGTTTCGCGCCCTCTTCTTTCTGAACGATGGAACGGCGCAATCGACACAGTTGGTGGGACTACGCTATCAAATATCCTCTTGCAGATCCGCTATGGAGGTTGTGTTACCTCTGTTGGCCTTGCTGGTGGTGCGAACTTTAGTACAAACGTCTACCCGTTCTTGGTTCGAGCTATCAACTTAGTCGGTATCGACTCAGTCATGACTACGCTACCAAGGCGTGAATTAGCTTGGAATAGGCTCGGAGAAGACCTTGATCCAAAGTATTTGGAGTCTATGGTTAGCTATGTAGCTTTGGATGACGTAGTTTCGGTGGCTGAAAAGATCATGAACGGCAAGGTAAGAGGACGAACGGTTGTTGATTTGACTCAGTAAGGGACTGTAGGTGGGATGCCCAGCTTTAGGTCTTCCTATCGGTCGATCCCGTCAAAGTGTTCCCAGGTCAACACCTTTCGGAAGCTTTGTCTCGGACCACCCAAGGTATTTCATTGCACTTCGTACAGCGAACCTATCAGTCATTCCGGCTACGTATGCAACAGCTCTGTCTCTGGCTTCAACGGAGCCAGCGCGAACAGGTTCAATGTCTTTTGGTGTAGTCAACATATCGAGATTGGGTCGATCTATAAAGAACTCAACTAGAGACCGTAGCATCTCAACAACTATTTGGCTCTGCGCAATCGACGCCGGTCTCATATATATATAGTCGTAGTTGAACTGTCTAAAACTTGCAAGTACCTCTGCCATCTCGGTTGACATACCTACGCTTCGAAGGCGAGAACTTGTCTCAATTATATCGGTTATCAGAACGCCAAGTTGGCTTCCTTTCTCGGTTCCTAGGCGACCCTTGACTGCTTCTGGAAGCATCTGAGTGGTAACGATTCCTGCCCTGCATGCGTCTTCGAAGTCGTGGCATACATAGGCAACTCGATCTGCCCATGATACGACTTCTCCTTCAAGTGTCGAAGGGGCCGGTAGTGACCAAGAATGTGACCGAATACCGTCCAAGGTTTCGGAGGTCAGGTTTAGTTCGTTCAGGACTACGTCGGCTCCGAAGCACGCATGATCAAAGCCAAAGTCGGTATAGGGTGTGAGCGCGTCTTCAGATGCATGCCCAAAGGGACCGTGCCCACAGTCATGTCCCAGAGCGATCGCTTCGGTGAGGGCCACGTTTAATCGTAGGGCAGTAGCTATTGCACGTGCAACCTGCTCGACCTCAAGAGCATGGGTAAGTCGAGTTCTCATATGGTCTTCCGGAAAGATGAAAACTTGGGTCTTGCCTGCAAGTCGTCGGAAAGCTGTTCCTTTGTGTAGTATCCGATCACGATCGACTTCAAAACAGGTGCGATATGGATCGGCAGTCTCTGGTATCTTGCGATGTCCGGCACCATCTCCTCGTTGGGCGTGCGGGGCCAGAGACTCTTGAAGCGACTCACGAACATCTCGAGACAAGACGCTGATCTTACCGATCTCTGCGTTGGAGTTACGATGAGCTTGGACGAGTTGATCTTTGACTGTACCTAACATTGTTGAGCGCCAAGTCTTCGCTCTGTCGGTGTCTTTAGGATCTTGCATATCTCTGTAGTTCCTCAAGCATTAGTAAGGTGTCTTTAGGAATATATAACAGCACCTAGTTACAACCACCATATTCATCTGCTTAGGTTAGACCCTAATCTTTCTTTCGAACGGGAGTTTTGGTACATTTTGTTATTTAAAAAACTCACTTTGTGTATTGACGACCATACCTTCCGACTCTGTGGCACGAGGGAGGAACCCGTTCTTGGAAGTTCAAACCTACGTTGAGGTAACCGCTCTCAAGCTGTCTTGCCATACCACGTTCTATCGCACGCGCAAATTTGTCGGAGGAGAGCTGAAGCGGTATCTACTTCGTAAACCAGGTATTTACGTAAGTACGCGACTGGGGGTGCAGAAGTAGAATGAAAGGTATAAAAGAAAGGATAACCTGTAAAAAGTCACCAGTTATCACTTGAGTTCCGAACTCAACGACTAGCAGAACGATAAGTAACACAGGAACCGCAGCAGCAACTACACCCACGTAGTAACCCCATTTTTTGTCGTTGGCAATGCCGTATGCCCCAGCGATGGGAAGCGCTATTCCGACGAAAGAGAGTAAGGGCGAATACCCGCTATACAACGCAACGTTTACAATAGACATCAGCGCATTTACATAGAGCAAGATTGTAGCAATAAGCAGAGTCTGTGGGTGGGTATTATTTATTAGCTTGAGCGAACGCATTGATCCACCTTACTGCCCGAGAGCGTCTAATTCCAACTACGGCCATTTTAGCGGCATAAGGTAGAAGTTTGCTAAATGAGCGCTACCTTACCACGCTTTTTTGGAGTATTTACGTTGCTCACTACTAGTTGGCCGCAGGCTGCGGCAATGTCAGAGCCTCTCGTATCGCGCACCGTCACCGTTACTCCTTGGTTTTGGAGAAGTACTCTGCATCGATTGACTCGGTCTAAGGGGGAGCCCGGGTAGTCGTACTTTGGCGTAGGGTTAAGCGGAATCAGATTAACGTGTGCTTTGAGCTCCTGGGCGATTTCAGCCAACTGCGACATATGCTCGTCTTGGTCGTTTAAGTCGTTTATTAGCGCATACTCAAAGGTTATCCGTCTATTAGAGCTTTGTCGGTATTGTTTTAGAACCTTGACTAAGGACGCAATGTTGTAGCGAGCGTTTATTGGAACTATCTGGGTCCTCAGTGTATCGTTTGGCGCATGCAGAGAAACAGCCAAGTTAATCTGCAACGACTCACTTGCTAACTTCGCTATCCCTGGTACTATGCCTACCGTCGAAAGGGTAATTGAGCGTGCTCCTAAAGAGAACTTTCCCATAAGTGAGCGTATGAAGCCTAGAGAGTTGTCGTAGTTAGCTAACGGCTCTCCCATACCCATTAAAACAACGTTAGTTATCTTTGCGCTAGGATTTTGTTTTTTTAGTTCCCTGCCTGCCCAAAAGTATTGTTCTTCCATCTCGTTTACTTTAAGGTGTCGCCCATAGCCGCCTTGTCCAGTCGCACAAAATGCGCAGTTCATAGCGCAGCCTACCTGCGTTGATATGCAAACCGTATTGCGTCTCTCGTAACGCATAAGCACAGCCTCTATCTGGCGTTGATCTTTTAGTGTTAGAACAGCCTTCAGTGTGTCTCCTCCATCCGACGCTGTCACTTGTACATGATCCGAACTTAGATAAAAGTAGGTTCTCAGTTCGTCTCTAAGGGGTTTTGGTAGAGTGGAGTTATCCCAGGGTGTTAAAAATGCCTTGTAGAGCCCGCTTTGAACCTGCTTGACTCTGAATTTTGGTTGCGATTCTCCTAATAGGTTATTCCAACCCTCGGTCTCTAGCTCAAATGGGCTGGGGTTTTCCTTTGATGTTACTATCGTGATTCACTCCGACGCTTGATATGTACGCAAACAGCATATCTGTGTATGAATACAAACTCATACAAGTCGTCTAACTAGACTGAGCTACTCAACGTCCCCTCGAGCCCGTCTCTGTTTTGGTCCCATGACGGTAGAACATAGTATTCAGTGTTGACGCGCCTTCATTGTACGAACAGGTATACAGTTGAACAATGCTCTGGTAAAAACGTATAAGTTGCCGTGGATCACCAACACAATTACAGCTCGATTGCCACTTACATCGCTATGGTAGACAGAGACTGAAAGATTTACCAAGATACCTTGCATCCCTAGGCTTCTAAAGCAGATCGACTGCGATAGATAAGGCGTTTTTGCATCCGGAACCAAATCCAATATGAATCCTTATAGATTCATCCCTCAAGTCGCAGATCCTTAAAGGGTGCCCTACCTATGGCGGTTAGTTCGATAACCGCGTTTATGTTTTGGAACGCTTACACCTGCAAAGTTCAATTTAAACTACGATGGTCAAGTAACTCGTCGTACTGAAATAATCCTTCACTTTAGGCATTCGAGTCCTTGAAGACTCTTCGCGACGCACGGTGAATTACCAAAATGGGGTGTGAGGCGCAATGTCTCTGGCTTTAGCCATAGGGATGTAGAGCCCCACCATAGCGAAGCCCTGAGACCTGCGCTCAAACGTTGTGCTGATTAGCCACATACTGCTTGATGATTTCTAGCGGGGCACCGCCGACCGTAGCGACGAAGTATGAGTTTGTCCACAGCGTTGGGAGTCTGTGGCGAAGACGTGGAAACTCATCACGCAACAGCCGAGACGACCGACCCTTGATCTCTTTGACGAGACGATGGATGCTATATTGGGGATCGATACCAACGAGAAGATGGACGTGATCGGGCATGGTTTCGAGTTCAGTTAACTCAGCCCCTCGCTCGACGCACACCTGGGTAATGATTTCCTTGAGCCGAGTGTCGACGGAGCTGTACTTTGGATCGTCGGTGATAACCGATCTGCGGTACTTGGGACACTATACAAGTGCGTCCAGCAGCTCGGACGTCATAGCCACAAG
This sequence comes from Actinomycetes bacterium, assembly GCA_021833085.1. The sequence goes on from JAKBGL010000011.1 coordinate 15,919, forward strand.
GAGGTAGAAATGACGTAACTGAGCGACAAGCTCACGATAGCTAGCCGGTGCAAGTCCGGTCCAAGGAGACGCCAGAGCCCTTGGTAGTGAAACCTCCGGCTTAGGTAGAGATGCCTGGGTCGAAGCGGGGTGGATCAAATGTG
>JAKBGL010000182.1 GCA_021833085.1 Actinomycetes bacterium
CCCGAGGACTCAAGAGAACTGTTGCCTTCCAAATATCGAGCTAGAACCGAAGGGTTACGGATCATGCGTCAACCTTAGAGGTGTAGATTATAGAGCCGTCTTATTGTTTAACGTAGAGTTTGTCAGCGGATACTAGGTGTCCGATAGGTGAGGTCTAGAGGGGAAAGGAGGTCCTTTTAGAGTCGCGTCGCCGGCTCCTTGCCTACGAATCTCGGCGTTAGACTATCCAGAGTTTGCGTTTTGAAATCGATAGCCGCATCTCTGTACCGCGTTCATCGGTCGTAATCGGAGATCGGTAGTCCACGCCAAATCCTAAGGCTTTGGCTAATTGTCCTACGATTAGGAGTCCTATGCCACTACCTGGCTTCGATGAAGTTTTGGGAGAACGGTACTGTTCTTTGAATATCTTTGCACTATCTTCTGGTGTGATGCCTGGTCCGTTGTCTTTAACAGAGACGATTACGTCATGATCGTCTTCTGACACCTCTAGCGATACCCAGTTGTCAGTGAACTTGAATGCATTGTCTAAGAAGTTGGCGATGATCTGCATGAATCGTTGTGGGTCCGTCTCTACTGTGAGGGACCTTGAGATACTTTGGAACTGAAAGTTGATCTTACTGTCCCTCGATCTAAGGGCGTAAGCGTTAGCAAGGTCTCCGATTAGCTGGGTTAGATCGCAGTCAGTCATCTCTAGAGAGAAAGTTGGTGACTGCACTTTAGCTAACTCAAGGAGATCCCCTACAAGCCGTTCTAGTCTTCGAGACTCCTTAAGTATCGTCTCAGCGGCTCGTTTTGGATCATCTATTGCGTCATCGATGATCGCCTCTGAAAACCCAACGATCGATGTTAGAGGTGTTTTTAGATCGTGGGAGACCGACAGTAAGAACTGCTGCTCCTTTTCTTTTGACTCTGAAAGCTCCTCGGCCATGGTGTTTATGGCTTCGGCGAGGTCTTTGAGCTCTTTATCGGCTGATTCATCGAGGTGTACCTTCGCGTTCAGTTCTCCTTTTGCTATACGTTTTGTGGCTTCGATGAGGGAGTAGAATCCGCTTGTTATGCGATCTGAGATGATGCTTGATATTAGATAGGCAAACAACAGGACAACTGCGCTTACGGTAAGAAGGTACGCGATTGAGATTACGTTTCCGGGAGCCAATCTTGCTAGTACTATTACGCCTACGCTTGCATGGAACAGAGGTTTAGTTAGTGGAAACGGTCGGGCATAAAATATCTTGTGGTGTGATATCCAAGTTACAATGTGGCCCTTCAGCAGTACTTTCGGCTTGATAACATCTAACGGTATCTGGGCTAGTTGATGGCCGACGATGGTTCCGTTACTTGTAACTACGCCTAACAAGGCTCCGTTGAGCCGTCTACCTTGAACTAGGTCAAGGTAGAATCTCGTAGGGGCTCGTTGCGACAAGGTCACGAATATTGCGCTTGATCGAGATAAAAGCGCTAAAGTTTGATCTTTGTCGATCCTATTCGTGACGAGTAAAACACCCAGTCCAGCAGCGAGAACTGTTACTGCTACAGCTGATACAAACGCAACGACTAACTTTCGTTTCATCGTTGGATTTTACCTGTAGTGTCAGTCGAGACGGTATCCAACGCCCCACACTGTAGCAAGTGGAAACTCCTCCGAGAGTTTTTTTCGGAGTTGGCGAACGTGAACATCTACAGTTCTATCGTCTCCGTACCACTCAGGCCCCCAAACTCCGTCTAGTAGCTGTTTTCGTGTTAGAACTAGGCCCCGATTTTCAAGTAGGAATGCCAAGAGATCGAACTCTCTTGTTGTAAATGCGACTGGAACGTCAGAGAGGGTAACGACGCGACGCTTTTGATCCACGACTATCTTGCCGAGGGTCAAAGTGTCAGTATGTATAACCGGAGTATGGTTATATCGACGTAGGATTGCCTTTATTCGAGCTGTCAACTCTCTAGGAGAAAATGGTTTTGTTACGTAGTCGTCAGCGCCAAGTTCCAGTCCAAGGACTCGGTCTAGTTCAGCATCTCTTGCGGTAACCATGACGATGGGTGTGTCGGAGAACTTCCTTAGTTCTCGACATACGTCTAGTCCATCCAACGCCCCAGGTAGATTTAGGTCCAGGACAATGATATTGGGTTTTACTTCCTTTATAACTGTAAGGGCTAGAGTGCCTTTATCGGCAACCCAGACCTCGAAGCCTTCCTTTTTTAGGTACGTGTTTAAAAGGTCAGCTATTGATGAATCGTCTTCTACGACTACGATGCGCCCACTGGTTTCCATAACTTCCAACGATGTTAGCAAATAGTTGTTATGAGACTACTTTGAAACTCTTATTACTTTGGAACGCCGCTGAAGTTACGTCTAACTGCGCCCGGTCTTTATGAGTTACTCTGCATCCTAGCTATGGTCTCTTCAAGACCTCTATCGTGGCTCTGAGCTACTGTTGACATAACCTATCTTTACTGGTAAAGGATTATAGGGGACCTGAATACGAGGTTGAAACAGCTTACTTTCTATGATTTCGACTTGCTTGCGCCTCTGAACTTTTTTGTTCGGGGACTGTGTCTCAAAGGTGGCTGTTAAACAACTTTGTTCTAGCAATGCTGCACTTTAGAGGAACAGGAGTAACGGTAGTGCGCTCAGGGTCCAAGCTATAGATGCTATAATTCCTAGAAATCTCCTTGAAAGTTGCGAATTCCACAGAATTAAGACTGCCATCACCCACGCTAACGAGACGGATCGTAGGTAGTTCGTGTTTCCCCAGATCTCCGAGGACAAAGACAAAGAGATAACTGCTGTGACAATCCAAGCGATCTTTTCCCACGGTTTCGCAGAAGAGTGTCTGTACTGTACAGCCGCCAAGGCTTGCGTCGCCGCCCATACCCCAGCTTGGCCAAGCCATAGAAGTGAAGCCGCTCCATTCAAGTTCGATAATCTACTTGCTAGAGCCTCTATCGGGGCAGCGAGTGGAAAGTATAGATTGGCCGCCAAGTCCGACTGTATCCCAACTTGGTGCACGTTCAAGTAGGTGACTACGCCCCATCCGACGTATGTGAACGCTGGTGCTATCCATAGGTAACTAGGAAACGGCGATTGCATCACCTTGTTGCGTGGTGACAGAACATGCCTATGACACCATAGCCAGTACAGCCCGATCCCGAACACTACCAAGGTAGCGGTCTCTCTTGTTATCACTGCATAACAAAATGCCGCCGTTGCTAACAGCCACTTTTCTCTTCGCA
>JAKBGL010000183.1 GCA_021833085.1 Actinomycetes bacterium
ACACAACGCCACCCAGACCAGCTAGTACACCAGAGAGCATCCAGGTCCACCTCGTAACAGTTCGCGTATCTATGCCTGAAATACTTGCCAGCTCAGGATTGTCCGACATGGCACGCATCGATTTCCCCAAACTTGTCTTCTCAAGAATGAGTCGGACGACCACCATAGAGGCAAGAGCCACCGCAATAATAACTAACTGCGAGTAAGTAAAGCTAAAGGGACCTAAACTCAGTGGAGCGCTCTGAGAAATTGGATACTGCTTAAATCCAACACCATAAGCAATTTGGAGCACATTATCGAGGACAAGCGATAATCCAAAGGTAACGATCAGCATATAAAAGAGGCTTTTCCTACGCCGAGCAAAGGGATCCAACAGAAACTCAGAGATTAGCACCGCTATCACCCCAGTTCCTAAAACGCCGGCAACTACGGCCAACAGGAAAGGAACGTGTAACGTAGCAGCGAAAGTCCATGTGAGAAACATTCCAACGGAAAGGAACGTTCCGTACGCAAAATTCACATAGTTAGTTACTCCAAATTGAAGCGAAAGTCCGACACTCATCAGAGCCAGAACCGAAGCTGTTACCAGCCCAAAACCGATCGCCTGAAGAAAAAGCTGCACAAGAAACCTCCAAATACTCCCCCACAACCCAAGTTGCAGCTCCTAGTATGCATAGCAAAACTTAACGTGACAAGATTTATTGAAACTGTAACCTTTTCTTTCATATAAGACGAAAAACCCATAAACACCACAGTCGTCAGCTGGACCTCAACTCATACGTGGCTCTCCAAATCTTGCTATCATTACAGAGAGTTACAGACGCAACTGAGGAGGGCAGGTGCGACGAGCTAAAGGCTCCTCGACTCTAACGATTCGAATCGGAGCAACGTTGTTGATTGTACTATTGATGATGGTTACAGTCTTTGGCTTCATCATTTACAGCTCAACGTCGCGCCTTGCCACTCAAACTCGTAGAGAAATGGCCCATCTATATGTCAGTATTCTCGTTTCTAACAACGTAGTAAAGTCCCAGATCTCCACTGATGCTGGAAAAGTAGTTGCCTCCGCAATGGCCGTTGCTACCTTACGACACCTTTGTAGCGAGTTTGATGTGAGCGCAGCTCTTTATCCCTCATACGCAAGTATGCCTTCTGAGAATCGGGGATCAATCCCATCGATCGAGCCTAATCAAGCAAGCCAGAGCACCTCGTCCGCCGAACCTCTCTATCCACAAAGTCAAAGAATCTGTGGAGGATTTGTAGCCCCAATTGGACCTAACACGAACTCTGCCATCATTAACGGATCCGGGGGGAGGCCCAGGGCATTACTAGTAGCCGATACCAACATTGCCTATTATACAGATCAAGCAGAAGATACAGCTTTGGTCGACTCTTTATGGGTACTCGCCATCACGTTAATTTTGTTTGGAAGTATTTATCTCAGAGTAATATTTGAAGTAAAGCGCGCTAGTTTCGGTCTCTCGCCGGCTGAGCTTACTGGTCTTTTGCAAGAGCAAGAAGCTTTGTTGTATGGGATCTCCGAAGCAGTACTCGGGTGCGACCAACTTGGGCGGCTAAGATTCTTCAATAAAGAAGCCAAAGACCTCCTGAAATTACCAGACATATCCCTCATGAGACCGCTTTCAGTACTCGTTCGCGGTAAACGCCTCAAAGATCTTTTGACTAACGTCGACGATACGGAACACGACTCTGTAGTAGTCGTTGGAGAGCATATTCTAGTGGTCAATAACATTAAAGTTGAACGCGAGGGGATCCATCTTGGATCAGTTGCAACTATCCGGGACATTACCGAGTGGGAGAACCTACTTAGGGAGTTTGACGGAATGGTTGGCATGACCGAAGCCTTACGTGCCCAAGCTCATGAGTTCTCCAACAAGCTACACGTCATAGTCGGACTTATCGGCCTCGGTTACCCCCAAGAAGCCATGGAACTGGCACTTGACTTAACCAAGGATCGTGCCACGATGACTGCGTTTCTTGAAGACGCAATCGACTCAAAAACAGTTATTGCTCTGCTCCTCGCCAAGTCGGCTGTCGCAAGTGAGAAGGGGATATCGTTAACTATCGATCCGTCTTCAAGACTCAAAGGAGTTCTCAAATACGAACTTGAGCTACTCACAATTTTGGGAAATCTCATCGATAACTCGATCGAAGAACTCTCATGCATGGGACTCTATACAGAGCTTAAATTTACAAACTGGATATCAGTGAAAATAACTTCAGAGGAGCAGAGACTGCACTTAATAGTGAACGACTCGGGCCGGGGAGTACCCGTCGAACTCCAAGAAACGATCTTCATCGATGGATTTAGCACCAAAAACTCAAGAAATGGGGCAAGGCGGGGACTTGGACTAGCTCTCGTTAAACAGATCGTCGAAAAACATAAGGGTAAAATCCTCATAACCTCAACTCCAGGGGCTTGTTTCGAGATCGAACTGCCAGGAGTGATTACACCTGCAAACAGCCAAGAGGGCCTAGCAGAAAAGGTGGTGGAAATTGGCGACCACTGGTGAGAGTCCCGCAACGAACCTAGGTATTATTCGAACGCTAGTGGTAGAAGACGACTTCAGAGTAGCGAAATTACACTCTGCCTATGTCGAAATGACTGGAGGGTTCACAGTAGTAGCTCAAGCAGCTACAGGTGACGCTGCATTTCGGCTAGTCCTAGAACACCGACCTGACCTTGTTCTCTTGGACCTATATCTACCCGATATAGAAGGATTAATCGTTTTGAGAAAACTCCGTCTTATTGATGCTCCTAGACCAGATGTAATAGTAGTTACGGCTGCCAAAGACTCTGTCTCGGTCAAAGAAGCTATGCAAAGTGGAGCTCTTCACTATCTTACGAAACCTTTCGAACCTAAAGAGCTCACAGAACGACTCAAGGCGTATCGTCACCTACGCACTGAGCTAGCAAATCGAAGTGAGATTGACCAGGAGCTAATCGATAGGCTTTGGTCCTACGTCCGCACATCTCCCGAGCGAGACTTACCAAAAGGACACTCTCCTCACACGCTTGAACTTGTTGTATCTGCTCTTCGTGCAACAGATAGAGAACTCACAGCAGACGAGGTTTCTAAGGTAACTGGAATCTCAAAGACAAGCTCCCAACGATACCTTTCCTACCTAGCACGTATCTCCAAAGTCTCAGTTACCATGAGATACGGTGCCGCTGGCAGGCCCGAACATCGCTACCGATGGATA
>JAKBGL010000184.1 GCA_021833085.1 Actinomycetes bacterium
CATAAGTCTCTTACTATGGATAAACGAGTAGCCTTAGTATTTCGATTGATTATCTGGATAACAACGGGTATCCGACCTAGAGAATGGGTCGCTGTCCATAGAAAACATCATGCTTTCACCGATGAAGAGCCGGATCCACACTCACCATTTATCTTGGGATTTTGGAAGGTTCAACTAGCTAATGCATACTACTACCGTCGAGAGGCGAATCGTCGAGAGACGGTTAATAAATATGCAAAGGACCTACTTGGTAATAAACTTGACGAGAAGCTTCTTGATAGGTCCTTGTTGGGCCTTGGAATAGGGGTAGCGATTCTTTATCTTATCGGCGGATGGGAAGTCGCTCTTGTTGGATCATTAGTTCATGTAGTGTCTTATTTGGGAATCTCTGCCGCGGTAAATGCGATCGGTCATACCTATGGGAAAAGACCTTATCAGAACCTCGCTACCAACAATAACTGGCTCGCCTTCATCTCCTTTGGGGAGGGCCTACACAATAATCATCATGCAGCTCCGACTGCGGCTCGACTATCGTTTGCGAGACGGGAGTATGATCCAGCCTGGACAGTTATAAAACTTCTCGTAATGACGAAGTTGGCGACTGTAAGGCATGCTAAACCCATATTTTCTACAAAGACAGGCCGTCCAAGTGGTCTTATAAACGAGGTAAGTCTTTAAACCTCAACTTTCATAAAGATATTCATCACGACAGAGTGAGCTTTGGCCTACTCTGTCGTTGTTTTAGTGAAGGTATCCCTTTTTGGGTAATGGCACTCCTTCTAGAGTTCTCACATTTTGGTTCTTTGTGACCACTCCAATTACCGACGCAGTTGTTCTCTGGAGCACCTTGTTTAAGCTCTTTACCAGTGAAGTGCCGTCTTTTACAAATAGTAAGAGTTCATAGTCTTCCCCTCCGAAGAGTGCCTGCTCTTTTGTAACTCCGTCTATCAGTGGTATATGAGTCAGCTCGAAACCAACGTTGGATGCATCTGCTACTCTGTGAAGGTCTAGCGCCAAAGAGTCGGAGATATCGATGCCAGCCGTAGCGCCGCATGAAAGAGCGGTGAGACCTGCGTCAAGTAAAGGCAGAGGTCTCAGGTGAGCCAATTCAAAGGGAGTGGGGTTACTCGGACGTTCACCTTTTTGACTTAGAGATGCAAGTCCGCCAGCGGAACGTCCAGTAGGGCCGGTAAGGACTATTTGATCTCCTTCGGAGGCCGCGGATCGAAGGAGAGATGTCGAGGTGTCTCGGGTCCCAACTACACTTATGGAGACCGATATCTCAGTTGATCTTGAGATGTCTCCACCGACTAGGGCTACGTTGTAGAGCCTACTTGTCTCTTGAATGCTTTTTAGGATTTCGTCTAGTGGGTAGTCTTTGGGACCACTGAGAGTGCAAAGGATATAGTTGGCTCTAGCACCCATTGCCGCTATATCTGATAGATTTACAGCTACTGCTTTGTATCCAATATCAAATGGATTAAAGTAAGACGTTTCAAAGTGTACGTGTTCTACCAACATATCGGCACAGAGAACAATATCTGGGCCGATACTTCGAACCACTGCACAGTCATCTCCAACTCCAACCTCGATATCTTCCGATAGTTTTGGAGAAAAGTTACTTATCAGTTGCAGAAGCTGTTCTTCGTTCCAACGACTATCTACCAGTTTTTTTGTACCTCAACTCTTTGTACTTGCGTTGTTGCATAAAATGAGTAAAACTTACACCTAACCCTAGAGGGTTATTAGTCGAGTTTAAAGCGTTTGGCGTTGGAAGGAAGTATATGTCTACTCTCACATCTCATGCTGAGTTGCTGAATTGGGTACAAGAGGTCTCTGACCACTGTAATCCCAAGGAAGTATACTGGTGTGACGGTTCTGCAGATCAGTTTGAGGAGCTAGCTGAGCAACTCGTAGCATCTGGTACGTTGTTGCGCTTGAACGAACATAAGAGACCGAACTCCTACTGGGCGCACTCTGATCCTCGAGACGTTGCCCGCATCGAGAGTAAGACTTATATCTGTTCTGAGAGAGAAGACGATGCTGGCCCTACCAACAACTGGCGGTCGCCGATGGAGATGAAGGCTACTTTAAATGACCTTTATAAAGGATCTATGACGGGGCGCACGATGTACGTGATCCCTTACTCGATGGGCCCTTTGGGCTCTGAGTTCTCGATCATTGGAGTCGAACTTACTGACTCCGCATATGTGGTTTTGAACATGATGTACATGACCGAGATGGGAAGAAGCGTGTTGGATAAGTTGGGGGATGATGGACGCTTTATAAAGTGCCTTCATAGCGTTGGCGCTCCACTAGAAGACGCGACTGAAGACGATGTACCGTGGCCCTGCAACCCCGATAATACCTACATCGCACACTTCCCAGAAACCAAAGAGATATGGTCGTTTGGATCTGGATACGGTGGAAACGCACTTTTGGGCAAGAAGTGCCTTGCGCTTCGTATCGCCTCGTCGATAGCAAGAGAGGAGGGCTGGCTCGCAGAACATATGTTGATTCTGAAGCTTACAAGTCCTGCTGGCGAGGTTCATTATGTAGCGGGTGCCTTCCCGTCGGCGTGTGGAAAGACGAATCTAGCGATGTTGGTTCCAGCTATTGAGGGCTGGCGGGCAGAGACGGTTGGTGATGACATAGCATGGATGCGATTTGGAGCCGACGGCCGACTCTATGCAGTGAACCCAGAGAAGGGTTTCTTTGGAGTAGCTCCAGGAACCTCGTATAAGAGTAATTCGGTAGCGATGGATACGATCAAGAGTTCGACAATCTTTACCAATACCGCTTTGACGGAAGATCTAGATGTGTGGTGGGAAGGTATGGATAGTGCACCGGGAACCCTAACGGACTGGCAGGGGAATAGATGGGATCCGAACTCCGGTAAGCCGGCAGCGCATCCGAACGCTCGTTTTACGGTACGCGCAGCTCAATCTCCAAAGATTGCTCCTGAATGGCAAGATCCAAACGGTGTTCCAATCTCCGCCATTTTGTTTGGTGGACGGCGGTCATCTCTGGTTCCGCTTGTGACCGAAGCTTTTAACTTTTCCCATGGTGTATTTATGGGTGCGACCATGGCATCTGAAACGACAGCTGCGGCTGAAGGTCAGGTTGGGAAGTTACGCAGGGATCCGTTCGCTATGTTGCCATTTTGTGGTTACCACATGGCCGACTACTTTGCTCACTGGCTTGAGATG
>JAKBGL010000012.1 GCA_021833085.1 Actinomycetes bacterium
TTCGACTCGTCAGAGACCACTGGTCGATCGAGAGCTTCCATTGGGTCCGCGACAACACCTTTGACGAAGATCGCTCACAGGTCCGCACCGGAACACTTCCCCGTATCCTTGCGACACTACGCAATCTAGCTATCGGAATCATTCGACACGTGACCTACCGATCAGTCAACATTGCAGCAGCAACCCGTCAGCTTGCCCGTCAACCCGACATCACCCTTGATTTACTTGGGATCCCACCCCTACTTTGAAAATGACCGTGGGGATCATAGCCCGTGGAGTTCCACGTCCTATTTGACGTGCCAAGCTTGGCCCTTTGCGCTCTTGGGAAGCTGCCTCCAAGGTAGAGTTTCTGAGAGGCTGGTCGGTCGCCAACAGCGGATGGTTTTCCTTGCCATAGCTATCATTATGTCACGGCCAAATCTATCAGTACATAGTAGCCAAATCTATCAGAGCATCTCCGTGACTTTCATCACGCGTTGGATGGAGGGCCAAACATGTTGTACAGAGATAGGGTTGTCGATGGTGAACTGGGCGAACGCTTGGAGGCGGCCGGCGCGGTACTGATCGAAGGGTCAAGAGCATGTGGTAAGACAGAAACTGCTCTTAGGGTGGCCAAAAGCTCTGTGATGCTTGACATTGACATGCAGGCAAAGCAAGCCCTGACCGTCGATCCATCGCTAGTACTCGAAGGTCCTACCCCGAGACTGATCAACAAGTGGCAGGAGTCGTCGAGCATCTGGAATGAGGTGCGCCGGATGGTTGATCAGCGCAAGACACTCCGCCAGTTCATACTGGCCGGATCATCGGTTCCGAGCGACGAGCCGAATCGGCACAGCGGAAATGGTCGATTCTCTGTCTTGACAATGCGACCCATGACATTGTTCGAGATGGGATATAGCGCTGGTTTGGTTTCTCTTGCGAGACTCATGGAGGGAGAGTCTCCGAAGTCTGGCCCGCACGAGCTTTCGCTTGAGAATCTCGCTGATCTCATAGTGCGTGGTGGTTGGCCTCGGCATCTCGAACTCACGTCGCGCGCCGCTGCCCGTTCGGTGCGTGACTATCTCGACAATATTTGTCATGTGGATGTTCAACGCGTAACAGGTGGACATCGAGACCCCAGACGTCTTGAGCGACTCTTGCGATCTTTGGCACGCAACGTCGCTACCGAAGTCGCCATAGACGTTCTAGGCTTCCGATGCTGGAGGAGAGTCTGGGCCATTGGCTCATAACACGGTTGTCGATTACCTTGATGCGCTTGAACGACTCATGGTGATTAAGAATCAGCCGGCATGGTCACCACATCTTCGTTCGCGCACAACACTGCGTCGTTCGCCCAAGCGCCATTTCGTCGACCCGTCGCTTGCAGTGGCCGCGCTCGGAGCCACTGCTGAGAGACTCGCTAGGGATTTCGAGCAGTCGGTTTATTGTTTGAATCTTTAGTAGTTCGTGATTTGCGCGTGCTCTCACAACCCCCTGACGGTGAGGTGTTTCACTACCGAGACAAAGGCGGCCAAGAAGTCGACGCGATTGTGCAGCTACGTGACGGGCGTTGGGCGACATTCGAAGTAAAGCTTGGTGTTGGCGAATTGATGAAGGAGCCGCATCACTAATGAGGTTTGCAAGGAAGATCGACAGTGTCCTAACCGATGAACCGAGCATGCTCGGCGTTATTACACCAGGAGGGTACGGTTACATGCGATCCGATGGTGTAGCGGTAATCCCTATGACCACACTGGGGCCCTAACCAACTGCCGTATTGCAGGGGTTGTGTTGGGTGGTCTCGGTGATTCCAAAGTTCCGAGCTACTTCGGCTACCGTTTACTCCTCGCCTAAGCATCCAGTGACCAGCGACCGAGCCTTCCGATAACTTGGCTAAGAGGTATGCTTCTTACCCTTCATATGATTTTCTCCCATCTCTATTTTGGTCGATATTCTCGGTTTCTCGGTGGATCAGATAGGGTTCACCACTCCAATGTCATGGACAATTTGCACATAACCCGGTACACAACCCACCGACCAGTGAAAGCGGATCGATCGCGGTCCTGGTCACATTTGCTCGTTCCGGGTTGAGTGATCGCAAATTGGATAGCGTGCGTTGGCGTTGGTTGTTTTACCTACATCCACGTAGGTAAAAGTCAATGCACGATATAAACGCGCTTTTAACATGAACTATGAGCTCAATTTGCACGTTATCTATCTCTGCTACCTCGTAATGAAATTACCCTTAACTTTCAAAGAACATAAGAGGGCGTTGCATCGTTAGACTCACATATGTGAAAAGTAATATAATGAGGGCATTTTTAGGTACAGCTGTTGGAGCAATAACTCTAAGTGCTTGTCACCTCTCAAATGGAGAGTACGGACCCGCTGGAGCTGCTCCCGTAGTAGTGCCCGGGTCAACAAACGGCAAGGCTACTTACAAAGGTGGGTACACAGGCACAAATACCCACCTTTTGCAAGGAGCACCACAAGGATCTAATCCCTCTCTCGACAGTGGAGCGGGTTTCGTTGTACCAAACTACCCCTCGACAACACTGCCTGGATGGATTCAAGGCCATCCACCAGGCCCTGCAATACTTACATATCGCAACTCGCCTTACGGACAAATCTTGACGACTAATACCGGTAAAACACTCTATGTAAGGCTAGGAGATCAGTATCGACAGTCATTTTGTTCGAACATATGCGCTAGAGCCTTCCCGCCATTTTTAACAAACGGCGCACCACAAGCCTCCGGGGGAATACTCGCTGCCTACATTGGAGTACTAGAAGCGGATATCTCAGGACAAAGGGAGCAGGTTGCCTACGGACAACATCCTCTCTACACCTATTCGGGTGATACCGGCCCCGGTCAGTATCACGCTGAAGGTAAAGGGGGAATATGGTATGTAATAAACGTGGAAGGCATACCTGTCAAGGCACCACTTTCACAAAACACGACTACCACTACTAAGTCAAAGGGATAGACCTTTCGGGTAAAATCCGATACATCTTTGAAGTTCGCCGAATCACACTCCAGAGTTCTTGATCTAAGTTTGTATTCTGTTGCAAAGCCCCACCGATAAAGGGCTTGTTCTTACAAGATCGCAGATCCACTAGGTCCCGACCCAAGGAAGAAGCGCGTTTCAACTAGACCCTCTCTCTCCGTCCCGAGCATTACATTACAAATGACCCTAGTAAAACTCTTAAAATCACCTTATAGTTACCTTATAGAGATAAAAGTTCGGAAACAGGTGTTTACAAAGGAGACTCTATGTACGGAGCAAAGGTATTGTCATTAATCGTAGGCGCCCTCATAAACCTAAGCGGACCCGGATCCTATATCAAGTGGGGATTTATCCAGATGTCCGTGGCAAACTTAGTGCTTATCCTGCTCATGATTGTGGTCTTGGCACTCGCAATAGCAATTCCGTTTCCACACCGACCAGGAGGGAAAAAGTGATAAACGAGAAAGAGATTATGGATACAAACGTCGAGGACGAAGAGATAATTAATCGTCAATGGACGACAAAACTTCGCAGAAAAGCCGTTGGGGAACTACCTCCGCAGAAACTACTACCAGACAGCCAACCAGCGTACGTTTCAAGTTGGATCTACGTATTCGGTGTTTTGACACTTTCAGCCCTTGGTGTTGTAGCTATCTCAGGGGCTATCCTTGCGCTTTTTGGTCCTTCGTGGTGGCAACAGAGTCCTGAGGGACACTTTGTAAACTCACTTCATCTTTGGAGCGTCGAGCTGTTCTTCTTCTTCATGGTAGTTCACCTTTGGGGTAAGTTTTTCATGGCAGCCTGGCGTGGGAAAAGAGCGCTGACCTGGATCACTGGTGCTATCTCGTTCCTGGTTTCAATAGGTGCAGCATTTACAGGTTACTTGTCGCAGCAAAACTTTGACTCCCAGTGGATAGCGACGCAAGGAAAAGACGGCATGAACTCCATAGGCATCGGAGCATTCTTCAATCTTATGAACTTTGGTCAAATGTTTATGTGGCACATACTCCTTCTTCCGCTCTTAGTAGTAATAATTGTTGGTATCCACATCCTTGGAGTCCGTGCAAAAGGGGTTGTTCCACCCATCGGAGCGCTTGAGAATAAGCAAGAGTACGCCAAGGCCTGGAGCGGTAAGGTCAGACCCTACGACATCATCAAAGAGGGAACTATCGCACTCGTCATAGTATCGTTGCTTACAGTCGCGTTGTCGGTCGTGTTCTCGTCTCCCAACAAGGCACCACTTACTATCCAAAGATGGGCGAAAGCGGATCCTACAGACTTTGTAACCACGGCCGCAACAGAACTTGCCGGTACATCGTTCTCTGGTAGCTACGGACCTCCCTACAACAACGGAAACGGCGCACTCCAATATGTCGGCCCTATATCGCTGCAAAAATTAGCAGGAGTTCGCATTCCAATCAACTCAGCTCAGGACTTCGTGCTACAGCCTCTGGCAACCATACCTAATAATCCAACTCTCAAGGACGCTCTTAACACCTACGAAGCTGCAACACCGTCCTTGCAGAACATCTGGAATAATAACTTTGCAAAGGCAGACGCGAAGCTTGCCGTGAATGGAAACTCGATATCTGTTCCTAAGGGGAACTACGGGCCTATTCCGGTCCTCATGAAGAACCTATTAACCATGGCAAACACCGGCGGGTTAGACGCGGACCTAGAGAACTCTCATCAGTTCTACGGGACTGACTACACCAAACCCCTGTTGTTCATGGCTGACGGAAACTACATGGCTACACTAGCTCAGCAAGATCATCTTACCGGTGATCAATGGGGCATGATGAACGAAACGGACAAGTGGCCTGGTCAACCTTGGTTATGGCTTTACACTATGTGGTACCAGATTCCACCGATGTCGACATCGTCCAACGCAGACGCACTTGTAATGTCAATAATGGTCTTACTAACTATAGGCTTTGCCTCCATACCTTTCATTCCTGGGGTGAGGACAATACCTGAAAAAGTGGGACTCTACAAGTTGATCTGGCGTGACTTTTACAAGGATCAAAAGTCCACAAAGTAACATATTGTAACTAGAAAAGAAGACCCTGCTCGCATAGAGCAGGGTCTTCTTTGATATCAAGATGCGTTTCATATCAAATATCTCTGTCACATATCTATACGTTCTTGTGACGGAGAAGCTATATTATGGCGCAAACACATCCGAAGCCACACCGAGAAAAGGAATAGCCATGAGATGGCCTTTAGCTAGAGACAGAAAACACGCCTTAAACTTGGCAAACTTTGACTCTACGACTAGGAAAAAGGTCGTAATCGTCGGCGCTGGGTTTGCAGGTCTGTCGGCAGTCGAGACGCTTTATCGTGAGAACTTTGACATTTTATTGATCGATAGACACAACTTTGCAACGTTTCAACCGTTACTCTATCAAGTAGCCACTGCTGGCCTTAATCCCGGAGACGTATCGTTTCCCATTAGGACGCTTCTTAGAAAATATCCCCAAGTGCGCTTTCGCCAGGGTGAGCTATCTAAATTAACACAGGAGTCCAACCTGATTGAACTCGAAGATGGATCAAAGATAGGCTACGACTACCTGATACTTGCCTTTGGCGCCACATCTAACTACTTCGGAGTAAAAGGCGCTGCAGAGCACTCGCACGCGATCTACACACTTGACGACGCTGTTGAGGTACGAAACCGAATCTTTCATCAATTCGAACTAGCCGCGGCGCACGGAATAACCGAAGGATGCCTAACTTTCGTCGTCGTTGGTGGGGGTGCCACAGGAGTTGAGATGGCTGGAGCCTCTGCAGAACTTTGCGACAGAGCACTTCGCACAGACTACACCTCCATTCCTAGATCTCTTGTTAGGGTCATACTCGTTGAACAAAGAGACCGAATACTTGAAGTTTTCGATGACCCTCTTTCGCAGTATGCTTTGGAAGAACTTAAAAGACGAGGCGTCGACGTGATGCTCAATAGTGCCGTCAATGAGATAACTCCCGAGAAGGTCCATCTCAATGGCGGAAACGAGATTCCCTATGGAATATTGATCTGGGCGGCCGGGGTGGGAGCACCTGCCCTTACTGCCACCTTGGGCCTACCACAAGGTCGAGGTGGTCGAATCTTAGTTGATCCTGACCTTCGAGTAACGGGATGTGACAACATCTTTGCAGTTGGCGACATTGCGGCTGCAAACTCCAAAGATCAAATCGTTCCCCAACTAGCTCAACCCGCTCTTCAAGAAGGCAAGCACGCTGCCTTTCAGATAAAAAGCCTTGTCGCGAACGTACCAACATCAGCTTTTGTCTACAAAGATCGTGGAACTATGGCTACCATCGGACGAAGGGCAGCAGTCGCACAGCTAAGAGGTGGAGTCGACCTCACTGGATGGCTCGCATGGATGGCGTGGCTGATTCTTCATCTTATCACTCTGCTGGGAGCAAGAAATAAGCTTTCAGTACTTATCAATTGGTTGTGGCACTACGTATCATGGGGCAAGGGGCCAAGGGTGATTCTAGGCGGATAGAGCGGGTGGTTCCTCTAACCACTCATCCCAGATCTCAGTATGGTCAGCGACGGCTTGGGGCGTCAACTTCAAAAGATCTTCGCTAAAGAGGTCGGCAAGCTCGCGTTGAGAGATGTAGTCGTGACTCAGACCCACAAGCAGTCTCTTTCGAACTGCAACAAAGCTACCGGAGATCTCCTGAGAAAGTCGAAGTAACGCCACTGCAAAGTCGATATCAGACTTCATCGGTGCACGACCAAAGATTGAGGCTCGCTTAGAGCCTATTACCACCAAGGCCGTAACTGCGTCGGAAAGCGACTCCTCAGGACGCAAAGTCAGCTTCTCTACATATCCTTCAGCGATGTGAAGCGCGTATCCCTGATCCGGTCCAGGAGATCCAAAAAGTCGACCACCACTACGTCGAGGACCTTTCAGTTCAGCAGGTCGCCTAAGTTCCTTAGACGGCACCTCTTCACGGTAAAACTTAGCAACAGCGATCGTTATCGGAACAAAGTCCGGCTGCGTCATGGTTACTCCGATCTACTTCTATCTAGTTCTAGATTCATACCTAAGCTCCGCTCGCCTGGAAGTTTACTCACTTCAGACGCTACGTAAAGCCGCTCTTAACAATCCAACGACCAAAGAGTCGACCAACGCATGCCATGACGCCTCAATTACATTAGAGGAGACGCCAATAGTCGACCACGATCCATCTCCGTTTGCAGAGTCAATCAGCACCCTAACGGTAGCATCGGTCGCTTTGCTTGAATCCAATACTCTTACCTTGAAGTCTGTCAAGTGAAGTCCATCCAGTGAGCTAAAGTGCGGACGGAGAGCTTTCCGCAGAGCGGCGTCAAGAGCCGAGACGGGACCGTTCCCCTCTGCCGTCTCTATAACTCTAGATTGGTCAACGATCAACTTGACGGTCGCCTCGGTTACGGACTCCCCTCCTTCTTTGTACTCAGTCAACACTTTGAAGGACTCAAGCGTGAAAAACTCCTGTCTCCAACCTTCACTTTTACGAAGAAGCAACTCCAAGGATCCATCAGCAACCTCAAAATGGTAGCCTTTATGTTCAAGTTCTTTAAGTCTCTCCAGAACTTGAGATAAGGAGTCCTCTCTGATTTCGACTCCTAGCTCGTTAGCCTTCAACAGCAAGCTCTGGCGTCCTGCCATCTCCGATACGACAAAGCGAGTTCCATTCCCCACGGTTTCAGGATCCACATGTTCATACGCGTCTGGCCTACGCGCAATAGCGCTTACGTGTAAACCCGCCTTATGGGTAAAGGCAGATGAACCCACGTAAGGGGACTGAGAAGATAGCGGAAGGTTCACAATCTCCGCAACATGACGAGAAATCGAAGAAAGAAGCTGGATTTTTTCACGTGGAACGGTCTCTATGCCCATCTTCAGCGTCAAATCTGGAACCACCGTTGAAAGGTTCGCATTTCCAGTTCTCTCTCCATACCCATTGATGCAACCCTGTACATGAGTCGCACCAGCTCTCACAGCGGTAAGGGAGTTGGCTACTGCGCATCCCGAGTCATTATGGAAGTGAACTCCAATCTGCGTTGAACAGACCTCTTTTACATTCGAGACGACCTCTTCAACCTCAAATGGAAGTGCACCCCCATTGGTATCACAAAGGACGACTGTGCGAGCTCCAGCTTGCTGGGCAGCGTCTAGTACTGCCAAAGAGTAAGTCGGATTACGTTTGTAACCGTCAAAGAAGTGTTCAGCATCAAAAAATACCTGAAGTCCCTCTCTTACCAAAAAGTTAACCGAGTCAAAAGCCATCTTTACGCCCTCGTCCAACGTGGTTCGTAGGGCATCGGTAACGTGATAGTCCCATGCCTTGGCCACAAGACACACTGAGTCCGTCGAGGCCTCAAGTAAAGCTCTAAGAGTAGGATCTGACTCCGTCTTGGCGCCTGCACGACGAGTTGAACCAAAGGCGACGAGAGTTGCGTTTTCCAGCTTCAGCTCGGCTGGCGCGCGACGAAAAAACTCTGCGTCTTTGGGATTCGCTCCCGGCCAACCGCCCTCAATAAAACGAAATCCCATGGAGTCCAGCTGCCTAGCAACACGCAGTTTATCCTCGACAGTCAGAGAGATACCTTCTTGTTGCGCACCGTCCCTTAGCGTTGTATCGTAAACATCCACATACGTTGGAAGTCCGCTTACATGATCAAAGGACATACTCCAGCCATTCTTCGTATCTCTTATCTTCTCCACGCACTATCGAAAAGAACGTCGTTTGGAGTTCTTTTGTCATGTCCCCCGGTTTACCAGTGCCAACGACGCGGTCGTCGACAGAGGCAATTGGTACTACCTCCGCGGCCGTACCTGTCAAAAATGCCTCGTCAGCTACGTATAGATCCGATCGAAGAATCGTCTGCTCCTTTACCTCGTAGCCGAGGTTCGATGCAACCTTCATAATCGAGTCCCTAGTAATACCGTCTAGAGCGCCTGAGGAGATAGGAGGGGTCATCAGTGTATTTCCTTTAACCACAAAGATATTTTCACCGGTGCACTCCGAAACCTCGCCCTGAGGGTTTAAAAGTATGCACTCATCGTAACCGCTTTTGATGGCCTCAACCTTGGCCAAAGAAGAGTTAACGTACATACCGGTGCACTTTATAGCAGGTGGAACCGAATTAGGGTCGTGTCGCTGCCAAGAAGACACCTTTGTTCGAATTCCGTTTTGTAATCCTTCTTCACCTAGATACGTCCCCCAGGGCCAAACCGCTATCGAAACCGATGTCTTACACATCAGTGGGTTCAACCCCATCTCACCGTAGCCCAAAAAGGCGATTGGTCTAATATAACACGAGTCAACATGATTTACTCGAACGGTCTCTTTAATCGCGTCGAAGATCTGTTCATTGGTAAAAGGGATCTCCATCAATAGCATCTTGGCCGAATTGAAAAAACGATCAACATGATCTTTTAGTCGAAATATTGCTGGACCATTATCTGTCGCATAGGCTCGTATCCCCTCGAAGACACCGGATCCATAGTGCAGTCCATGAGATAAAACATGTACGTTGGCGTCCTTCCAATCAACCAACAAACCATCCATCCAGATCTTTTCACTTTCAACTATGGGCATTTGTTATATCCTTTCTGCATAGTAGTTACCAATTTCATTGGTCTTTAAACCAGCCTCTGGAAAGCTTTCGAGGGCTTTAAAGATCTTTTGAGCTGCATCTCCTTCTCCTAAGAAGTCAAGCATCATCGCAGCTGAACGAATGGCAGCTGAAGGATTAGCCTTCCCCGTACCTACGATGTCATGAGCCGCACCATGGACGGGTTCAAATAGCGATGGAGACGTTCTCTCGGGATTGAGGTTTCCTGACGCCGCAAGTCCTATACCTCCAGAGACTGCGCCTGCTAAATCAGTAATGATGTCTCCGAAGAGATTATCTGTGACAATCACGTCGTAACGCTCAGGTGCCTCCACCATGTAGATGCAAGCTGCATCTACATGGTTATAGGCGACGGCGACCTCAGGAAACTCCGCCGCTACCTCGTCAAATGTACGTTGCCAAAGATCTCCAGAGAATGTAAGCACATTAGTTTTGTGGACCAATGTAAGGTGTCGGCGAGGCCTACTCATGGCTAATGAAAACGCATACCTTATCGTTCTTTCAACACCAAATCGAGTATTTATCGAACCTTGGGTAGCTACCTCGTACGGAGTACCCTTGCGCAGGAATCCGCCTTCGCCTCCGTATGCGCCTTCAGTATTTTCTCGAATTACAACCATATCGACGTACTTACCCACATAGCTTGGGTTTGTATCTGGAGATCTAAAAGGTCGCCGATTGATGTATAGATCTAGCGAAAACCTGAGTTTTAATAAAAGCCCTCTCTCCAACGTTCCAGGAGGAATCTCCGTCGATCCAATGGCTGGACCCACAGCACCTAACAAAATCGCGTCGAATCCTCTAAGCTCTGCCAGGGTAGAGTCGTCTAACACCTCTCCTGTCGCAAGATAGTGTTCTGCACCGAGTTCAAAGTACTTCGTTTCTAACTGAACACCTGTAGCGTCGACAACCTTTAAAGCCTCCGCTAATACTTCAGAACCTATTCCATCTCCACCGATTACAGCTATCGAATGGGCCACTTACCCTCCCCGTTCGCAAATACTACTAGTTCTACCGCAAAACTAAAAAAACCGCCCACACAGTGGCCGGTCATGCTCACACATTATGTGTGAGCATTCAAATAATCTCTACTACCAAAGTCAAAAAAGCGCCAACTAGCTCCATAAAAGCTACACTCTAGCTCAAATTTCACTCGACCATGTTCGTATATCCGAAGATTGGATGCAAAATAGTGGGTAGCAAGATTAAATTCGTGAACTTTCTACCAACAAGGTAAACTGTAAACACATGCGTTGGGAGCGCCAACTCCCAAAATACCCAAAGTTTGATCTAATATCGGAGTTTAAATAAGTGATGAGCGATACTGTACTTACCAAGCAAGCATACGAGCGGCTCCAAGCCGAACTCGAAGACCTTACGACTAGGGGACGAATTGAGATCGCAAACGTCATCGAAGCTGCGAGAGCCCTTGGAGATCTCAAAGAAAACGGAGACTACCACGCTGCCAAAGATACTCAAGGGAAAATGGAGGCGAGAATTCGCCAGATTCAAACCCTCCTAGCTAACGCTACCGTGGTAGATGCAGATCCTAACGCTTCCTCTAAGGTCGTTCCTGGAGTTATAGTTCACATTAGATATGAAGATGAGGACGAAACATACAGATTCTTCTTCGGCTCCATTGAGGAAAAAATTGATGGTCTAGACATAATCTCTCCAACATCACCCCTGGGACAGTCGCTCAACGGAGCTTCTTCTGGAGACTTCGTAGACTACAACGCACCTGGAGGCTTCCTTAGGGTTGAAGTTGTAAAGATTGGCGAGTAGCAACGAACTTGGTAAACATACCTACGCTAAGAGTCTCTTGAAGACACTTGGCACTACGAACCTTCGCTACCTGGCGAACGTCACTAACGGTATATTCTGGATCCAAAAGTAACTACGTATAGATAGCAAAAGGAGCTGGTAGCGAAGGTGGGGAAAACTTTAGCACAAAAGGTATGGGACGCTCACGTAGTCCGCGCGAACGAAGGTGAACCAAATCTCCTCTACATAGACCTACACCTTCTTCACGAAGTAACTTCTCCCCAAGCGTTTGACGGTCTCCGAATGGCAGGAAGGTCAGTAAGGCGACCAGACCTAAGTGTCGCTACAGCGGATCACAACGTCCCAACAAAAAATATCTTTGCACCCGTCGAAGACCCTGTCTCGGCCAAGCAACTTGAGGTATTGAACAAAAACTGTTCTGAATTTGGTATAACCCTATTTCCAATGGGTTCGCCAAATCAAGGCATCGTGCATGTTATTGGACCTGAACAAGGTCTAACTCTCCCCGGCATGACAATCGTATGCGGAGACTCCCACACTGCAACACACGGGGCCTTCGGAGCGCTGGCCTTTGGAATAGGAACCTCCGAGGTCGAACATGTCTTGGCCACCCAGACTCTCCCCCAGAAACCGCCAAAACAGATGGCAATCAACGTTGTTGGACAACTTCCCATAGGCGTAACTGCTAAAGATCTCATCCTCGCCATCATCGGAGAGATCGGCACAGGAGGTGGAATCGGTTACATCGTAGAGTATCGCGGAGAAGCTATAAAGGCTCTTTCCATGGAAGGCAGGATGACTATTTGCAACATGACGATCGAGGCTGGCGCCCGCGCCGGTCTCATCGCTCCTGATGAAACGACGTTCTCCTACATCGAAGGTAGACCATTTGCCCCCAAGGGTAGCAACTGGGAGAAAGCTCTAAAGTGGTGGTCAACTCTTTGTAGCGACGATGACGCCATCTTTGACAAAGAGGTAACAATAGATGCATCCGCCCTTACGCCATATGTTTCGTGGGGAACCAATCCATCTCAAGTTTTGCCCATCGACGGCGAGATCCCAGACCCAGATAGCTTCCCCGACGAGAGTGCCAGGGAGAACGCTCGCCGCGCGTTGGCTTACATGGGTCTTACTCCAAAAACAAAGATCAAAGAGATCTCTGTCGACACGGTATTTATTGGATCATGCACAAACTCGCGTATAGAAGACCTCCGAGCTGTAGCAGCGATCGTCGATGGCAAAAAAGTTGCCCCTTCAGTCAGAGGACTGATCGTACCTGGATCAAGAAGAGTAAAGGAGCAGGCGGAAGAGGAGGGACTCCACAAGATTTTCGAAGCTGCTGGATTTGAGTGGCGAGAGCCGGGTTGTTCCATGTGCCTCGGCATGAATCCAGATCAACTACGACCCGGAGAGCGCTCCGCATCAACTTCTAATAGAAATTTCGAGGGTCGTCAAGGTAAGGGCGGGCGAACCCACCTAGTATCACCTGCTGTTGCCGCTGCAACCGCAGTCAAAGGTACTTTCACTAGTCCGAGCGAACTTTAGAAAGGATTCATAGCATGGAACCCGTCAAAACGATACTTTCACACGCGATGCCTCTCCGAAGATCGGATGTTGACACCGATCAAATCATTCCGAGCGATTGGTTGAAACGCGTTGAGCGCACCGGCTTTGGCGCTGGACTTTTTAGTGAATGGAGAGAGGATCCTGATTTTGTACTAAATGATCCTCGATTCAAAGGTGCAGAGATTCTTGTGGCTGGACCAAACTTTGGAGTAGGGTCCTCCCGAGAACATGCTGTCTGGTCGCTGCAAGACTACGGTTTTAAAGCCATTATCGCCCCAAGTTTTGGAGACATATTTAGAACCAACTGCACTAAAGTTGGAGTGGTGCCCGTGGTCGTAAGCGAGGAAGACTCGGAGAAACTCTTGCAAACCGTCGAAAACGATCCCAAGACCCAAATCCAAGTCGATATCGAAACCAAGAAAATACTTTGCCTTGCAGCTCAGGTCGAAGCTGACTTCGAGATAGATGACTTCACTCGATATCGTTTTCTCAACGGACTGGACGATATCGGGATCACAATGTTGCGCGGATTAGAGATCGAACAGTTCGAGGCACAGAGGCCCTCTTTCTTTCCATCACTATCCGGTTAAATTGGAGTTCGCTGTCGTCTTGCCGACCAAGTTTAGTATATAGAGCCCGAGAAACGTCACAAGCGAGCCGACTATAAACGTGATAGTTACGGGCTCAGCTAGAAACACTGCGCCGCTTGCCACTGCAACGACGGCAATCAGATATGTCACAGAAGAAGAGAGCGCTGGAGTTACCAACCGCGTGAGAGAAAGGGATAGCAGTCCAGCCACTGCCGTATTGACTACGCCAAGTACTATCGAGAGGAGCACACCTCTATCTAAGTGCAAAACTGACAGTGAACTTCTATCGAAAGTCGCAACAGCAAGATAGATAATTGACGAAACCCCTAGTTGTAGAGCTGCGATCTGGACAGAAGTCATTCCAGATGGAAGCAAAAACTTCTTTTGAACGATAATACCCAATCCGTAAAGGGCCGAGGCAAACAACACCACTAGGTCGTATCCGAGTTCACCCACACCACCTAGAGATCGCCAAGGCTCTAACACTACCACTACCCCTACGAGTCCGACTAAGACACCTATATAGGTTCTAGAGCCATTGCTTCGAGATCTAATAAAAAGAGGGGTTAAAAGCACAGTAAATAGTGGGGTCGTCGAGTTTAACATCCCCGCTAAAGAGGCCGAGATACGGCTCTCGCCATAGGTAATCATAAAGTATGGCAACGCGTAGGTGCATAGAGCACCACCGATTATCGCAACCATCTCCACTTTGGAGAGAGCTCGGGCTACTCGCCAAAGTCCGCCACCCCGTACCGCTGCAAATAGTTGCATTGAGATAGCTGCAACCACGATGCGAATGAACACCAAAGAGAACGGGGTAAGCTGACCCACCGCCAATTTGATAAACAAAAAGGACGATCCCCATATAATCCCAAGAAACACGAAAATTATATATCCGCGCCTAGACACCCAATTTATACCGCTTTCTAAGAGCTTTCGTATTTGTTTAGCGAATTAACACTTGTATTGAAAAGCAGGTTTCAGACGCCAGATTTAACAACGTAATCTATGGATTTCGTGAGTTGTTCTACATCTGATGGTTCGATAGCTGGGAACATAGCGACTCGAATTTGATTTCTGCCAAGCTTGCGATATGGCTCCACATCGACTACACCGTTTGCGCGAAGAGTCTTAGCAACCTTTAAGGCATCAATTGAAGGGTCAAAGTCTATAGTTCCCACTACCTTAGATCGACTGTCGATCTCTTTCACAAAAGGAGTTGCAAAAGAAGATGAGTCAGCCCATCCATAAAGTATCTCTGACGACTCGTTACATCGGGAAGTCGAGAAGTTCAGGCCGCCGTTGGCTAAAAACCACTCAGTCTGATGAACGGTTAAAAATATTGTAGTAAGGGCCGGAGTATTATAGGTTTGATTGAGTAGCGAGTTGTCTACAGCGATCGAGAGATCAAGCGTCGCTGGAATAAATCGCCCACTTTCTTTTATCTCTTTAACGCGTGTAAGAGCCTTCGGTGACATAAGCGCGATCCATAGTCCACCTTCAGAGCCAAAACATTTCTGAGGCGAAAAATAATAACAATCAAAGTCCTGGGGATCAACACTCAGTCCACCGGCTCCTGACGTGGCATCCACAGCGACTATAGCTTCGGAAGTACCTGGGCGTTCAATTGTCATCATAACCCCGGTAGACGTCTCGTTGTGAGTCAAAGCATATAGGTCTATAGATGCATCCACCCTTGGTTCTGGGTGACTACCAGGCTCTGACTTTATGATGTCCGGATCCAAGAGGTGCGGCGCTGCCGATACGGCACTTGCGAATTTAGAGGAAAACTCGCCAAAGCTAAGGTGCTGAGACCGTTCCTTGATTAGAGAAAAAGTAGCGATGTCCCAAAACTGAGTCGCTCCACCATTACCCAAAACAACCTCATACCCCTGTGGTAAAGAAAATAGCTCTTTGAGTCCTTCACGTAAACGACCAACTACATCCCTAACCGTGCTTTGGCGATGACTAGTGCCAAGATAGGTCGTGCTTAAATCCTGAAGTGCCGTGAGAGCTTCTGGTCGTATCTTGGAAGGCCCAGAGCCAAACCTTCCATCTCTTGGAAGAAGTTCCTCTGGAATCTGCATCATCGCCGTATCTGTCAACTTAGACTTCCTTTCCATAGTTACGTGAACGAGGGAGTAATCAATATGTTCCAAACCTCACCGATATCTCAACGTGTGGCCCGTGTAGAGGAGTCCGCAACCTTAGCCATCGATACTAAAGCAAAAGCTCTAAAGGCTTCCGGTGTCGACGTAATTGGCTTCGGCGCCGGGGAACCAGATTTTCCTACCCCTGAGTTT
>JAKBGL010000185.1 GCA_021833085.1 Actinomycetes bacterium
CTCGGTTGAAGAAGTCGTTCGAGCGGCTATCGCTGAAGATGCCCAAGGCATAGCGATCAGCTCATACCAAGGTGGTCACATGGAGTACTTCAAATACCTCATCGATCGATTACGAGAGGAGGGGCGTCCCAACATTAAAGTCTTTGGAGGTGGAGGTGGAGTCATTATTCCAAGAGAGATCGATGAACTCCAGCGATACGGAGTTGCAAAGATCTTTTCTCCCCAAGATGGGCAGACCCTTGGGTTGGCAAAGATGATCAACCTTCTAGTTGAAGCTTGCGACTACGCGACTACCATAGATCAGCCATTAGGCATCGACGAAGTCCTCTTGGGGAATCAAGGCATAACGTCCCGACTTATTTCAGTTATCCAAGAAGATGCGCTTGGCTCTAAGCTAAGGGCTCAGATTGAAGAAGCTGCTCGAAAAAGTACGTCTATCGTACTTGGAATAACCGGCACCGGAGGCTCAGGTAAGTCATCTCTGACGGATGAGTTAATCCGAAGAGTGCGACTAGATCAACAAGACAAGTTGAAAGTCGCAGTATTAGCAATCGATCCAAGCAAGCGTAAAGGGGGTGGAGCGCTTCTAGGAGATAGAATAAGAATGAACTCGATCAACTCACCTCAGATATATTTCCGCTCAGTCGCAACGCGAGGATCTGCATCTGAGATTCCAAAAAGCATTCCCATGATCCTCAAGGTGTTAAAAGCAGTTAATTACGACCTTATTATCGTTGAGACCCCAGGTATCGGGCAGGGCGATGCTGCCATCACTGAGATCTCAGATATATCTATGTACGTGATGACCCCAGAGTTTGGCGCTGCATCTCAGCTTGAAAAGATCGATATGATCGACTTCGCAGACGTAATCGTTATCAACAAATTTGATAGAGCTGGTGCAAAAGATGCTCATCGCATGGTCGCAAAGCAGTGGTCGAGAAGCCACTTCGAAGACAAGCCACAAGGCGATCCTCCAGTGTTTGGAACGATAGCTTCGCGCTTCAATGACGATGGAACGACTGCTCTCTATCACTACATACTTAACCGCGCAGCAAATCTTGGTCTCAAAGTGTCGGAGTCAATACTTCCAAAGGTCAAGAGCATGCAGTCAAGTGTTGCTACCTCAATAGTTCCAATATCACGCTCTAGATATCTTTCAGAGATAACTGATACGGTTAGAAAGTATCAAACTACAACCGAAGAAGGCGCAGCACGTCTCCGAAACTTACAAAGAATTAACTCAACCTTTGACGCCTTGAGGGAAAGCAACTTCAAGCCTTCAAAAGAGCTTGAGATTCTAAAGAAAAAGGTCGAGGAAGGTATTGGGAAAGAGAGTCTGGAGACTCTCTTGCAGTACCGAGTCTTAGAAGAGGAACTCTCCTTCAAGAGCACTAAGAGTGCTTCGGCTACATGGGCTAAACTATATAGCAGTACTTCGCTCTCTGGCACAAAAGTACCGAAGGTAGCTCTACCCCGTTTCCATGACGACGGCGATCTATATCGTTGGCTGCGCTCCGAGAACCTTCCTGGCTACTTTCCCTATACTGCAGGCGTCTTCCCGTTTAAAAGAACGGGAGAAGATCCAGCTAGAATGTTCGCAGGTGAAGGGGGTCCCGAAAGAACCAACAGAAGGTTTCACATGCTTGCGGAGGGGCAAAGCGCTACTCGACTGTCCACCGCCTTTGACTCCGTAACCCTCTATGGTCAAGATCCTGATACACCGCCTGACATTTACGGGAAGATAGGAACCTCTGGAGTCTCCATTGCAACCTTGGACGATATGAAAGCCCTATATCGTGGCTTCGATCTCTGCGATCCAAAGACATCTGTTTCCATGACCATCAATGGACCGGCTCCTTCAATTTTGGCAATGTTTTTCAATACTGCAATAGATCAGCAGCTAGAAACTTTCGAGCATGAGAACTCTAGAAAACCAACCGAGGAAGAAGAACTGGAGATCCGTGAGCGCACCTTGTCTACAGTTCGTGGAACTGTACAGGCCGACATCTTAAAAGAAGATCAAGGTCAAAATACCTGTATCTTTTCGACAGAGTTCTCCCTATCAGTGATGAGCGACGTCCAGAAATTTTTCATCGACCATAACGTCAAGAACTACTACTCCGTGTCCATCTCTGGTTATCATATTGCCGAGGCTGGGGCGAATCCAATTACACAACTCGCCTTTACGCTCGCAAATGCATTTACCTATGTCGAAGCTTATCTAGCACGTGGTATGAACATCGATGACTTCGCCCCAAATCTCTCATTTTTCTTCTCCAACGGAATGGATCCTGAGTACACTGTCATTGGCCGAGTCGCTAGGCGAATTTGGGCAATTGCCATGAGAGAAAAATACCAGGCGAACGAGAGATCGCAACGGCTCAAATACCACATACAGACCTCAGGTAGATCTCTGCACGCGCAAGAGATGGCTTTTAACGATATTAGAACCACCTTGCAGGCACTTTGTGCTGTCTATGACAACGCCAATAGTCTTCATACCAACGCTTACGACGAGGCAGTAACCACCCCATCTGAAGAGTCAGTAAGACGGGCACTCGCAATTCAGTTAATCATAAGCAAAGAGTGGGGACTCGCCAAAAACGAAAATCCTAATCAGGGAAGTTTCATAGTGGAAGATCTAACGGACCTTGTCGAAGCGGCCGTACTCGAAGAGCTTGATCGCATCTCTGAACGAGGTGGTGTTCTAGGCGCCATGGAGACTGGATACCAAAGAAACAAGATTCAAGATGACTCCATGATCTATGAACAAGCAAAACATGATGGATCGTTACCGATAGTTGGAGTCAATACCTTTATCCACAATGCTAAAGACGCGTCGGCACTGAAAGTCGAGTTAGCTCGTGCAACTGAAGAGGAGAAACAAAGTCAAATCCGTCGACTTCGAGAGTTCAACGAAAGACACCAAGGTGAAAGGGAAGAGGCTCTAAGTCGCCTAAGGGAGACAGTCATAAACGGAGGCAATATCTTTGAGACTCTTATGGATACCGTCAAATACGCCTCACTTGGCTCCATAACAGAGACGCTTTTCGAAGTCGGTGGTACGTACAGGAGAAGCATCTAGGAGCGTGACTCGAAATTAATCTCCCGGACTCAACTGAGTTTTAATCCTTGCGCGTACTTCTCTTATGCTTGCAAAA
>JAKBGL010000186.1 GCA_021833085.1 Actinomycetes bacterium
CAGCCTAAGTAGATGGGCCTCTCGGGGTGCCTTATCGGTAGCTAAGTCGCAAAGGGTTCTCGATGCCGCTCTCAAGCTCATGTTAGTACTTGCCTAAGTTCGTGTAAAGTTCCCCTCTCGAATCCAAGAGTTGTTTGGGTCGGTGGGAAGTGGTCTACGCCTGTAGGTACTATGCATGAACGAGTACCGTTGTTTAACTCGGACTGCCGCAGTGATTACTTGTATTATACTTGTCTTATAAAGGGGGAGATAGTCGTTTGTGGAGTCCCATGCAGTATTCAAAGTATGCAAATGAGAGGTCGCAACCGTACTTTGACCTTTTGAACCGCGTGAGATCCACCCCTAGTTCAGTGGTGGATCTTGGTTGTGGGACCGGCGATCTAACTTCTACTTTGGTTAGTAGGTGGCCGTCTGCAGAGGTGCTTGGTATCGATAGTTCTGCGGCGATGATCAAGCGAGCAAGAGTTCTAGTGGTTCCCGATCGCCTAAGTTTTAAGTTAGCGGATATGACTTCGTGGAAACCTAGCAGGCCAATAGATTTAATTGTATCCAATGCGGCACTGCAATGGATACCAGATCATGTGAGTTTTATCAACAGATTAACTGGCTGGCTGAGCTCGAATGGAGTGATAGCATTTCAAGTTCCTGGTAACTTTGACGCACCATCGCATAAATTGATCGAGTCTCTTACTAAAAGCCAGAGATGGTGCACGATGCTTGGAGATGGACTCGATAAACCTACAGCCCTGAACTCGGCCGAAGACTATATAAGTCTGCTCGCAGAAGGAGGTCTTGATGTTGTTGCGTGGGAGACAACTTATATGCACGTGCTTCAAGGTGAGGATCCGGTGCTTGAGTGGACCAAAGGTACGACTTTACGGCCGGTCTTAGGAGCCTTGTCGAGGCATGATCAGTCCGAATTTTTGGCTGAATATGCACGACTTCTACGAGATGCCTACCCTAAGAAACCATATGGTACGTTGTTTCCATTTCGAAGGATCTTTGTTATTGCATCTATTTCGAACGATATGTCTTTGCATCCAGGACCGTCGTCCGATCCCGTCTAGGCACTTTCTTGGATGTAGCGGGTAGAGAGAATCGGGCTACATTTTCAATGAAGTTAATGGTGCCAGTTTGGCTGAGTGCGTTAAATCGACGAGATACTAGAGATTGTTGTTATAAATAGATTATTAGGCGGAATGGGTTGCAACGTGAGATGTCCCGAGGTGGGGAGTTAGGTTAAATTGCGCTCTTTCCAAACCCTGATCCGTTCCTCTGCAGTACTTACGTACCGTGCATCCGAGTCGACACATATGTAGCGACGGTTAGTCTCCAGGCATGCGATAGCGGTCTGGGCGACACCTCCAAAGGGATCAAGCACGACATCGTTTGCGTAGGTGTAGAGCTGTATAAGTCTTGAAGGTAATTCAGTCGGGAAAGGAGCGGGATGCTCTAGCCTCTTTGCAGAAGCCGGAGGCATGTACCACGTGTCTAACGTCCACGATCGAAAGTCATCTGATGAGATTGTGTCGAGATGAGGAAGTCCTAGTTGTTGCCTCTTCTTCTTATCGAGCGCTCTAGAGAAGCGCCCTTTTGAGGCTATGATGATTCTTTCGCTCACATCTCTAAGTACAGGATTTGAGGCGGAAGAGTAGCTACCCCAAGCACAAGATCCGTTCGCACCCTTTCCTTTAATCCAAAGTATCTCGCCTCTTAATAAAAATCCTAAGGAGTCTTGAAGGATAGATGACACATCTCCTGAAAGTGAGCGGTACGGCTTTCGACCTAGATTTGCGACGTTGATGGCTATCCGGCCACCGGGTTCCAATACTCGATAACACTCAGCTAAAACTTCTTCTAGCATCTCTAGGTACTCGATATATGAGGTTGGAGAACCGTCTGCCACCTCTAGCTCATACTCCTTGCCGACATAGTAGGGTGGGGAGGTTACCACAAGAGCCACACTGTTATTTTCTATGAAGGAAAGATCTCTGCTGTCTCCGCACCAAAGTGTATTTGGGACTGAGCACTGCACAATATTTTCATCACTAGATAGCTGTGGTTTCGCGAATCTGCTATAGAAAGATGAAGCGTCATGCCCCTCTCGCTTTCCGCTTCCATAGGACCTTGTAGAAGTACGTTGATTTCCCTTGGAATCAGACATCTATAGCCAGCCTATATTTTCGTATAAATCCACGTCGAACTTCACCGCACCATGCCTTTTCTTAGCAGTACTTGTGCCTATGTTAGGCGATTTCAGTTACAAATCATTGTGGGCAGGGAGACTCTAAGAACTTGTTACGTAAATCACTTTGTAATTATGTGAGATCACTAGCTGGAAAGACTTCCTTAGTACTCGATCTCTGGAAGGCGTGCAGAGTAGATGGAGTACCCGTCAATCGTCTTTGCTACTAAGGTGGCGAGAACTGTGGCGACTATGAGAGGCACAATTATACCGAGTCCCGTATGAGTCAGCTCAACAACTAGGACGATAGCGGCCAGTGGAGCCTGCATGCCGGATCCCATGATCGCGGCGGCTCCGATCAAAGCATAACTGCCGGTTGAAGCTCCAGGCCAGAAGAGAGACCAAATAACTCCTAAAGCTCCTCCTAGCACGGCTCCTGTGCTGAGAGTAGGAGTAAATAGACCGCCAGATGCGCCACTTCCCACGCATAGGGCCGTTACAAAGGGTTTCAAGGCAAACAGTGCAAGAAGGAGTGTAAGTGACCCCCCACCGAGAAATACCTCGTGGGCCATGTCCTTTCCATTTCCAAATAGTTCAGGGTAGCGAATGCCGACTACACCCAAGATGGAAAAGGCTACAAAGGGAGCTGCTATGATTTTCTTCCCGCTCATGCGATAGTGGCTGACCCATGCCATCATGCGTACATAACCTACCGATAACACCCCGAAGATCGGCCCTGTAACGATCGCCCAAATTAGTTGAGAGGTCGAGAAGTGAAAGTTTCCTAAGCCAAGATAGGTTGTCTGATTGGGTAAGTAGATCCAAGATGTAACAGTTGCGATCACCGATGTGGCCAAAGCGGGA
This sequence comes from Actinomycetes bacterium, assembly GCA_021833085.1. The sequence goes on from JAKBGL010000186.1 coordinate 3,050, forward strand.
AGAACAACCGAAACCGAAAGACTTCCATAGAGTAGTTCAGCGGCGAATAGAGCCCCACCTAAAGGAACGTTATATACTGCCGCTAGTCCTGCTCCAGCGCCACATGC
>JAKBGL010000187.1 GCA_021833085.1 Actinomycetes bacterium
GAAACCGTTATCCCGTGGGATGATGTGTGGATAGAGTTTGACGGTAGCTCGGAGGCGCTTTTATCGGTGGACGGGGTAGCTCAGTTTGGCATAAACCTTAATCATCGACGTACACCACTAATAAGTGGCAAAGGTAGAGCCGTAGTACTCGAGTTAGAGCGAGTGCAAACTGGGCAGATGGGCGTGATAGTTGGTGACGGATCCTTGGGGCAGGTAGATTTCATTGAAAGAGACGATCTTGCTTTACGATGCTTCTACGATATCGAAGTTCTTATCGAGTGGATCGAACAGGTTGGAGCCACTGATAAGGAGAAAAAACTACTCGAAGAAGGTCTAAGAGAGACTTTTATGCCGTTGGCTCTGGGCCAAATTGATGTCGACGGCTTGAGCGTTTACGCTCGAAGACCTAATGCGCCTGCGGAAGAACAAGGACTTCGACTAGCGCTGTCATTAGGGAACGTCATTGGCGCTACTAGGTGGAGCCGAGAGGAAAAAGATACTGCGCTCTCTCATATCTCAAAAACTCTTCATGCAATATACGAAGAGCTCGCAATGGGGGATCAAAGGTTGACTGAAGTACTGGCTATAGGTCATGCCCACATAGACCTTGCGTGGTTGTGGCGATATGAAGAGACTAAGAGAAAAGTCCAGCGAACGTTTTGTTCGCAGATTGACTTGCTTGAACGCTACGATGGTTGGCACTTTGGCGCATCTACTCCACAGTACTATGAGAACCTTTTTAATGATCCACCAACGGTTGAAAAAATTACATCGTTAGTTTCAGCTGGTCGTATAGAACCTTTGGGGGCCTTTTGGGTAGAGTCCGATTGTCAGCTCGTGGATGCACCGTCACTTATCAGGCAGCTAAAATTCGGAATTAATTGGTTTGAGCGGCACCTCGGTCATAGGTGTAGAGTCGCATTCCTGCCAGACACGTTTGGATTCTCCTCGGGATTACCTACCCTTCTAAAGGCGGCTGGAGTTGAACTGTTGGTGACGACGAAGCTTAATTGGAACGATACCAATGAGTTTCCGTGGACTAACTTTATATGGGTAGGCCCCGATAGTTCAGAGATCGAGGTGCAGATCTTTGGAGCAAATGTCGGTGGCTATAACTCTACTATGACCATAGCAGACCTTATCCGATCAAGTGAAGAATATAGGCGGAGAGGTGGCATGGGCCCGGCCTTGTATACCTTCGGACACGGAGATGGAGGCGGCGGCCCAGACGAAGAGATGTTGGAGAGATTGCGCCGATACAAAGTTCTTCCCCATCTCCCCAAGTTTGTCGATCTCCGTGTCGATGATCTTATAAAGACCGATCGTTCCGTACTCCCTCGAATGCGCGGTGATATGTACCTTGAGTACCATCGTGGGGTGTTTAGTTCTCAAAGTAAAAGTAAGGCCCTTATCCAAAGTACGCAAGATGCCCTTGTAGCAACGGAGCTTTGGCATTGCGTGGTTCCCAAGCATTCAAACGATAGGTTTGAAGGTGCTTGGAAAGCTGTTTTAAGGTCGAACTTCCACGATATCATTCCAGGGTCGTCGATCTCTCAGGTATACGAAGACCTAGATCTTGAGTTGAAAGAAGTTCTTGATGATCTCGAGAGGAGAGATCAAAAACTCTTCTCTGCGATTTTTGGGGAAGGCGCTGATGATGTTATCGTCTTTGGCAATCGCTCTGGAACTTTCAGACCTAAGGGTTCTGTGATGATAGACCGATCGGCCGACTTTGAAGTGCTAGTAGGTCAGTCATGGGAGAGAGCGCTACCGATAACAGAGAACAGATCTCGCGTAGTAATCGGTGAACTTGAGCCGTTTGAAGTTCGTTCTTACTTAGTTAGAGAGACGTCGCCTAAAAGATTGACGATGCGAAGTACTCGGTCACGATGGACGAGAACCTGTGGAGATCTCGAGGTGTGTATCACTGGAGAGGGCATAGAGTCTTTGACGTTTAAAGGACGCGAGTTGCTGACTAGGACGGCTGGGGTCGTAGCCTGGCGTCAGCATCCGATCGCGTTTGATGCTTGGGAGTTGGTCGATCCGAGATATCGGGTTACGGTTCCTTTGACCCATGCTGATGTGACAATTGAACATGAAAGTAGAGACTTAGCAGTACTTTTACTAAAGCATGTATGGCTGGGGGTTGAGGTTGCGGAACGTATTGTTATTGGCACTGATCCACTTCGGGTCGATATAGAAGTTGATGCGCACATGGGGGAAAGGAGAACTGTATTGCAGTACAGTGTTCCTACAAACATAGTGTCTATGAAGCTTTTCCGAGGAACAAATTTTGGAGTCGACGAGGTGCCCACAGTGCCGGGAGATCCTCGCGATGCAGCTAAGTTTGAGTGGCCAGCACATCGATTCGTTGACCTTTCGGAGCAGGATATGGGGCTCTCCGTATTTAACAAAACTCGCTTTGGTCATAGTGTTGATGCCTCTACAGTGACTGTGACCTTAGCAACCTCTCCACTTTTTCCAGACCCCAAGGCGGAACTGGATAGCTTTTCCGAGGTTGCACTTTTCCCTCATGAGCGGTCTTGGAGTGAGTCGATGATCCTGGCTCACTCACATGCCTTTAGTAGAGTGCCAATGGTTCAATTTATGAGAGGAAGTAACGTTGGTGCTTTCCAACCAGTAAAGGGTCTAGATGAAGGTGTTGTCATCTTGGGATCTTGTGAAGCGCAAGATGGATCCGAGGATGTGATATGTTATCTGCAAGAGTCTTATGGTGCCAGGCACAGATTCAACCTTAGTTTTCACAAACCTCTCGAAGCCGCCTTTCTTTCAAATCTCGTTGAGGAGGTTGTTGGAGAGCCGCTTAGAGTGAGTGAGGATGGTGGAGTCGAACTAGAGATTCTGCCTTGGACCTTGACTGTAGTGAGGTTAAGGCTTCAAAATCATTAACTCTTTAGAGAAGGCTTTCTTCGTCTCGCAATCTGTCTGAAAAGATCGCGATCGACAACTAAATGAGTCGTGAACGATGAGGTTTTTAGAGATGGAATGGGAGAGATAGTTACAACCATTGTAACTATTCACCCCTCTGCCCACCTGGCAACTACACCCGTGTAGTCATCTAGGCATTTGACCTTAGGGCTCGTGAAATGTTCTGACGGTTGGTTCAATGTAG
>JAKBGL010000188.1 GCA_021833085.1 Actinomycetes bacterium
CATGGAAAGTACGCAAGAAGATCATCAGTTACAATCTCTAACAAGTCTTCGAGTAAGCGTTAAACGTAGGCGTGTACGATCAGTCTGTATACCTTTGACATGCTCCTCCTAAATGGAACTGCCTTAACAGCTGGAGGTCCTACGACCGTCACTATATTTCGGAACCCAACACCTTTCAGCATTGCTACAAGGGCCTCTTCGGACGGTCCAAAGTAGTTACCAAAGTCCCCATCAAGCTCGTCTGCAGGATAGTACCGGACCAAAAACTCTCCCTCGTGACCAGGAACTACGACTGCCGAAGTCTCGATTACCGCAACCTCTTTTGTAAGTGAACGAACCTTCTCTAGGGCACCGAGTGGATCTCTCAAGTGATAAAGTACGCCCAAGAACAGTACGACGTCAAAGGCACCTATCTCATCTACAGGCATCTTCATAAAGTCTCCAACCTTTGCCTCGACCTTTGAGCCAAGAACTTCTTTCGCCAGATCAAATCCGGCTTTTCCAGGCAAAGTTGGATCCCAAAACTCTGTCTCATCTAGACGGTAGTCAGGGAAGGTCCCGTTCTTCTTGCACTGTTCCCAGTAAAGGTTTCTCTTGAGCATATCGACACCCCATGCATAGTGGTCAAGCGCTACCACTCGCTCAGCCCCTCTTTTTTCAGCCAGGAAGGAGTTAAGTCCATCCCAGCCTCCAATATCGAGAACAGACTTGCCTCTCATGGCAGGCAACTCCTGATCATCAAGTGGTCGGGTCTTGCTCAAACCTGGCGTTACCACTCCTTCGCCAAGATCAATCGAATGACACCACTGAATCTCCCTAACCTTAGCCAAAAGCTTATCTTTTTCCATGAACGGATTATAGGTGAAGGTTGATAGAAGTGAACGCCACGTAAAGTTGTTGATTGCTGCGAAGCAGCAATCAGAGAGTCGCTTCAACAACATATCGTTGTTGTCGCCGAAAACACATTCCTTGGATCAAAGCATCATCAATACTTCATAGATGCCTTCGACGCCATCAATCTAAACACGACATCCGTGCCCATGGTAAATGGATCCAAATACAGCACCATCGCGTCGTATCGACAGCGATCGAATTGAGATAATGGGTGTTTAGATAGAACCAATCCAACGTGAATCAACTTCTCAGGCAACTCACCAGCCATAGTGTTCAAAGACCCATATGCTTATGGTAGGAAAATGATCGCTCCTAATTAATCATAAAAGTAAGGCTGCAATCCTATGAATAACACTGTGCCATTTAGCCAACGATCAATCGACAATATACTGGACGAAACAATATCTAAAATCAGAGCTAAGTTTATTGAGTTTTCGTCGACGTTCAAAGTACCAAGCGTCTCGTTCGCACTAATCCTCGACAATGAGATCGTACACGAAGACGCGTTCGGGAGTTCAAGGATAACTCCGGCCCTCCACGCCCAGCCCGAACATCTCTATCGCATCGCTTCAATGACAAAGAGTTTTACCGCATCGTGTATCTTGATCCTTCGAGACAACGGGCGTCTGTCTCTAGACGACCCTATTGCGAAGTGGCTCCCACTTACCAAACATCTAAAGTACCCAACTCTCGATAGCCCAGACATTACCGTCAGGTCTCTCCTGACGATGTCCTCAGGACTCGTCGAGGACGATCCATGGGCAGATCGTCTACTGAATCTAGGTCTCCGAGACTTTGAGAAGATGCTCGAGTCGCAAGTTGCGTTCAATCATGTGCCTGGACTTGAGTACGAGTACTCCAACTTGGGTTATGCTCTCTTGGGTCAGGTCGTCGCTAAAGTCACTGGCAAGTCTTTGCGTAGATTTGCCGAAGAGGAACTGCTATCTCCTCTCGGCCTAACCTCAACGATCTGGGAGAATAAAGAGACTCCGCCTGACCTGCAAGCATTTGGATATAGCGTCTCGAACGGCGAATGGGTGCATGAACCCGCCCTTGAAGACGGCGTATTTGGCGCTATGGGGGGTCTCTCGTCCACCGTCATTGATTTGGCCAAATATATCTTATTTCACCTCGACGCTTGGCCACCAAGAAACGACACCGACAACACAGTACTAAGACGTTCTTCTCGCCGAGAGATGGCTCAAATCCACCAAGTTATCACCAAACCCAAAGATGAGTCTCCTGCTATAACCTTGCAAGGGTACGGGTACGGCTTAGCCATTGCACACCACGAATACTTGGGGCAGATCATAGGTCATAGCGGTGGAGTACCCGGCTTTACCTCAAGAATGGAGTGGTTGCCAACCTTTGGTGCTGGGATAGTTGCTCTTTGTAATCGCACTTATGTACCGATAGGAAAGATCGCTAGAGAAGCTCTTGAACTCTTACATCAAGAACAACTTCTCTCAAAACCTAAAAAAGAACCTTCTGAATCGCTGGTAGAGTTTCAAAGAGTCGTCGTGAAACTCTACCAGCGATTCGACCAAGACCTACTGCGAAGTTCTGTCTGTGAAACTTACTTCTTAGATCGAGACGACGAAAGACGTCCTCCCGACTTTTTAAGTCTAAGGAAGACGTACGGTTCCTTGATTTCTCACTCCCAAATCGTCCCCGATGGTTATCTACGGGGGAGTTGGAAGATGCAGTGCCAAGGAGGAGAACTGGAGGTATCGATCATGTTGAGTCCAACGCTTCCATCAAAGATCCAGTTCATCAAGGTAATACCCAGACCCAATAACTCTAAGTAAAGTACATCCCTTTGAATAAGAGAGATCACTATCACGTAGCATCGCAGTAGCAATAGGCCAGAACGAGGGGTAGCAAGGAGTATAGCTCAAATCCTTGCCACTGCATCTTAAAACATACAATCTTCATGCTTGATGGGTTATGACGGATTAGCATCATCTCGTTTCGCACAGTAAGCCGAGAAGACCGTCACTAATGATCCATTCCATATAAAACTCTCAGAGTCTTCCAAAAAATCATGCCATGTGATATCGTTCTCACATGGCATATAGAGCTGGCAGGAACTAAGAGTAGTCATATGTGAGATGTTCATGGTTATGGGGAAGACGGTATGACTAAAGTAAGACTTCTGGTTGGGACAAAAAAAGGCGCCTTCATATGTAACGCGGATGCGGCAAGGCGTAACTGGAGTATCTCGGG
>JAKBGL010000013.1 GCA_021833085.1 Actinomycetes bacterium
CACTGAGAGAGTGACAAAGTTCTCGTGTTTTTGCATTCAAAGACATGATCCGTCGCAAGGTAAGCTCTAACGTCTCCTTCGTCCTTGGAGCCTTTGAGCCTGAGTCTGTCGGCCTTGAGTCCTCTTGAGTTCAGAGCTTCACACAAGTCATTCTCAAGGTTTCTGCCCGCTGCTTTCGCGCTACTTCGAGTTCTTCGTCTAGCTTCCATCGAGAACACTCCTGACAAAGTCGTAAAGTTCAGGACTCATACCAAACTCGGAGTCGAATAAAAGCGCTTCGGGAATTTCGGGAAGCTCTAAAAGGTACTCCGCCACATCTTGCGTCATGTGACCGCTCTCTAAGTCCCAAAGAATGTTAGGTTGAATAGTTCTCATGTTTGGTTTACGTGCTCTCATTTTCCGTTCTCCATCATCCACAGTTCTCGCAGCCACCATTGAGCGCCATTTATTACGACTTCGTTTGCAACGATCCAAGCAGTATCAGGACATGTCTCGTTCGAGAACCCAAGAGACCCGCCATAGTTGGCTATTGTGTATCGCCACACATCAGGCACGATCCCTTGTAGCTCTGCTCCCAAGTCGAGAGCAAACATAATCATTCGTTCGATTTTCTTTGCTTCTTCCGGATCCATCGTTATTCTCCAATCTCAAAGAAGTTGTCAGGTTCTATCTCTGGTTCTTTTGGATGCAACCGACACCTATCGCAGAAACCTCGTTCTTGACTCTTAGGCGATAGTAAGCGACCGTTGCAAGTTGAGCATTTTGGAAACCTCGAAGCTATCGGAACTACCACATTTTCGCTGTCGTCCGAGTAGTCCTCAGGTTCGTAATAAGGTTCGTCTAACACTTCTTTCTCTTTCTCTTTTTGGCTGTGGATAACTTCGGTTTTTGAGTCGTCTGAATCGCCAGTTGCGCCAGTTGCGCCACGTATTAATGGTTTGGCGTGACTGAGAGTTTCACCCCCTGTGTTAGGGGTATTTCCGCAGGTCAGATCAGTTACGCCACTTGCGCCACCATGTGGCGTGACTGTGGCTGTTTTTAGAGGGGTGGCGTGACTGTGGCGATAGCGTGTGACGGAGGGAAAACCAGACCTCTCAAAGCTCACATTTGCCTCTTTCACAGCACGGTTAAATGAGCGTTCGGAGACCTCTAAACCATCGGACTTGAGAACCGTTAGTAGTTCCTTGCGCGTCATTTCACCGCCCTCTTGTAGTGTCACTTCGATAGCCTGCACGAGTTCGCTTCTCGCCGATCTGTCCGCATAAGACTCTCTCGGAGCAACCACAGCATCAGCGCTAACATCCGTTTCACTAATGTCGGTGATTACTCCAACGTCGGGATCATCCGCCCATGAACCAATGGTGAACGCAATGGAGTGTTCTGGCCTAGCGAAGTTTGACTTTGCAACCGCTAAGACTCCACGTTGTTTATCGTCAGGATTGGAAGGGTCAGCGCCGAGAACCCAGCCGAGCCTCGGTATTGCTGTCCAAGCCGTCGAACCAATCGCAGCTACGCTAGCGTCATGCGAACCGCCTTTTGCTGTGTGGGTTATTAGTAGTATCGCGGTGCCGACTCTATCGGCCACGCCCGCAAGTGCAGAGAGCACAGAACCAACATTCGCGTAGTCTTGTTGTCCCGTCACTGCGTAACCTGCGCCGTCTATAACGATAAAACCGATACCATCCTTGAGCAGTGCGTCCTCAAGTTGCGACGTGTGAGTAGGTAGCCTCCACGGTGAGGACACTTCGCCTGCGTCGGTATAAGTGGTGACTGATCCATAAATAGTGACTCTGCTCGGGTTGATTCCGTGTGCGATGATCCGTGCTGCTATCGCTCCCTCGGCCTCTTCAAGTGACAGAAACGCTACCTTGAGCGTCGGATGCTCTTTCAACATCTTTGCTGCTATCCAAGTCGAGATGATCGACTTACCCATGCCTTGCTTGCCCGCTATTACGTGAACCGCACCCTTAGCTAGCCAGCCTCGCCACAACCATTCAGCACGCAAAGGAACAATGTCAGAGGCTTTCTTACCTGTGAGTTCAGACTGCTTTCGCGTCGCTTCCTGCTTTTGCGCTCGTAGCGACTTGAACTCAGCGACGGTCTCTATAGCTTCCTCAACTTGTTCCGTCGTGAACTCAGCCATAGGTGTGCGAGGATGGATAACGGTAGGACGAGCGGGAGTCGGGATAGCTTCCCGCGCTTCCTGTGCCTGCTTGGCTTTCTCGATTCTTCGCTGTATTACCTCTTGAAGGTCTTGAACGTCGCTCATTGGAGCACCTCTACAATCTCCCTAGCAGTGCCGAGAGTTTTATTCAGGCTTTCGCTAGCGTCGTCGAGAGTCACGCCGATGTGATCGATAAGTTCTCTGCTAGCTTCGAGCTCGCTAGCGACTCTATCCCAATCGGGCCGGTATAGAATAGAAGGTGCGGTTTTGCGATGTTTCCCTGCTTCGGCAGGGTTTCTCGCCCTCACTGCACTTCCTCTAGTGATTTGATAAAGTCTTGAAGGTCAGAGCGTCTTACGAGCCTGCGTCCGCCTAACTTTACGGATTTCAGGCTTCCGGCTGTCGCTAAGCGATAGATAGTCCCGCGAGAGACTCCTAAAACCGTTGCAGCCTCGACAATCGACAAAAGCTCCGCTGTGGGAGCTGGGTTACTGATTTTGGGCATGTTTCTACCTTTTTGCCCTGATCCTCGCTAAGCAACTCTCAGAAGCGGAAAGGGAAAAGCCCGCAAATCGATAATTACATTATAGTACGTGTGTTCCATCACGTTACATATTGTCGCTATAATTTAGTTATGAATAAATGTACAAAGTGTGGTAGTACGTTATCGAGAGTGGTTATGTCACCACAAGGAGCACGGGTGCAAGTGAAGTCACGTCGTCGCAGAACATCACCTGGGCCTATGGATAGGATCGACAAAACTGTGACCCGTACTGTATGGAAAACGATTCACGAGCCAACAACTTTCAAGTGTTGCGAACTCTCTTGGACTATCTCACCTAAGCGTGTTCTCGAACGGGCCGGACTTGAGCCTATCAGTATCTCTGATCCCGCGATTGAAGAGCACATAGGAGAAATCGGTTCGAGACCTGGTAAAACACTGTCAGTCTCGCCCATTGCTGGCGGTTTGCTAATCGGCTGGGTTTAGTTCTCACTTAGCGTCGAGCTGACCACAAGATATGATCCATCATGTCACCTCGACGCTCGGTTGCCTAACACTACTGAGTGAAATTACCTTTAGGAGAGCATAGGTTTGTCGTTAGGTGGATCAACTCTCCGCTGTCCTGCTGAAGGGTTGAAACTCGCACCGATTTGTAGAGTTTGAAGCGCTAGGCGCGCAATTTGTTCATTGGCTTGGCGAGCGATAGAGGGCATACGAAAGAGGTCAATAAGTGTCCAAACCCCCAAACCACCGAACGTAAACCAGTATGCGAATTGAAGCCCAACCTTACCGTAGTAGAGATAGTGAAAGCCGAAGATGAACCACAACACATAACCGATTGAAGTCTTTTTACGCTTTTGATCATATTCCGCAAAGAAAGAAGCTCTGTAAGAATCGCTCATTGCGATAACAGCCTGTTGTACGCTGGGCGGCAACGAGGCGACTGTGCCGAGTTCTTTAGATTCCTTTTGGGATGACTTGTAAGCTTGAAATATTGCATACGCAATAAGCGCAAGTCCAATTATGGTGATAACAGCTTTCATAAATTTCTCCTATCAGGTCGCTTGTGAAGTGACAACTTTACTATGGTATCACCAACGTGTTACACGTTCAGAGAAGGACGTATATTTGAGGTTTTCCTGCGATGCGTGAGCACTCTATCTCGTCCCTAATCCTCCTTTATGGCATGGCCCAAAAGTGCTGACCGTTATGCTATGAATCGACGTGTTATCTCCAAACTCTTTCAAGTGACGGTCGCAAGTCCTCAACTGAAAGATGCGCATACACTGCGTCCGTAACTCGTGATGAACTGTGCCCCAAGATTCTTGAGATTTCGGCCATTGGCACGCCTCTAGCTAAGAGTAAAGACGCTGATAGGTGACGTAATTCGTGAACGTGCTTGTCTCCCAAGCCTGCTTCTCTAGCGAACCTCTTGAAGGCTTTACTTGTATTATCAGGATCTAACGGTTTCCCAAACTCCGAGAGAAACATGTACTCGCTTTGCGCTCTAATTCCTAGTGAGAGTAGGTATTCGCTCTCTGTTATCTGTCTCGTTCTGTGAGCTTCAAGAACGGTCGCTACTGCTCTCGGAACTGGGAGAGTGCGAACTGATCGAGCTGTCTTTGTTTCGGCCTCTATGACCTTAGAACCTGCCTTTTTGCGACTCTTCGTTATAGATAGCGTGAACTTCTCGGAGTCGAAGTCTGACCAACGTAAAGCTAGAGCTTCGCCACGACGTAAGCCGAGAGAACCGAGTAGGAACCAAAGAGAACCTAATCGGTCATTCTCTGTAGCTCGTAAGAACGTCTGCAACTCGTCGCTAGTCCATGCTTGCGGTTCTTTGCGCTCAATTCGGATCGTCTTTGTTCCTTTTGTAGGGTCGTTGTCGGTCAGCTTTTGCGTGATGCCGTACTCGAATGACATACCTAAGACTTTCTTTATCAGTGACTTTGAACGTGAAGCTAGGTCGAGTTCCGCTATGAAGGTATCTATCACACTTGAGCGGATATCTAATCTTGCGCTGCCAAGTTCTGTAATTATCTTGTCTGTGGCCCATTGATACTGAGCTAAGGTCGCTTCGCTTATGTCACCTTCACGTGACGAAAGCCACTCTTGAACCAAAGCGCCAACGGTTGAAGGCCGTACCTTCTCTAGGTTGTTGAGTTGCTCTGCTCGAAATTCTCTGAGAGCTTGTTCGGCTTCGGCTTTTGTCTTAGTGATTCTGGTACGCTCTCTTGATTTACCTAGTTCATCCGTCCATCTCAACACGGCTCGGTAATGATCAGGCCCGAAGAGTTTGACCGAACCCATTCCCTTAGCTCTACGTGTTTTAGGCTGTCTCATGTTGATTATTCTAGTCCACCGAGTCGTTAGGGGACATCTCAAGGGTCACGGAGTGTTCAAAAAACCTATGCACTCTAATGAATACATGCTCTGAACTGCGAGAATGTGGTGGAGGTGATGGGACTCGAACCCACGAACCTCTTGACTGCCAGTCAAGCGCTCTACCAGCTGAGCTACACCCCCAATTTGTGTGCTACTAGATAATAGCGGTTTATAAGAGCTATTCCGGACGAACATCTTGATATGGTTCTCTTAGGACGAAGGTCACACCTCCAAAGGGCCAATAGAGTAGCGAACTACTACCGTCAATGTAGATTTATCTATATAAAAGGAGCTTTTCAGTGAGCAACCAATCGATTGTAAAAGAACTGTTAGGGTTGAGGGATAGAGTTTTCAACTCGTCGATTCTAACTCCGTCGAAACATCTAAACCTTAGCGGACGTGCCTCAGACACCACTTTCCTAATTGGAACTCGGGGCAGTGCGGTCGATTTGAATGAATCGACGTTTGCGCTTGTAAACCTAGATGCGGAGGTTATCGAAGGTGATGTGGATCCTACGACAAGCGAGATTTTGACGATGCATGCAGCTGTCTATAAGAACCTCAATTCTGCGAAGTGTGTGCTTCATACGCACTCGCCCAATGCTACTGCCTTCGCCCTGGCACATAAAGAGATACCTTCAAGGTATGAGGCTTTACTCCGCTTCGGCCAAGCATCTCCTGTGCCTGTTGCACAGTGGGGACCAAGGGGATCGAAGGAGTCAGTAGAAGGTATCGAACAGGCATTAGTCAAAGACGAAAATATCAAGGGAGTTCTACTTGCCAACCATGGTGTCTTGGTATTCGGAAGCTCGATACCAGAGACAGCGTCCATTGCATTTGCAATTGAAGAGGCTGCGACGGCTGAGCTAGCTGCGAGTTCCATCGGTGGAGGAGTTGACTTTCCTGAAGGTGCACTAGATGCAGTTCGTGAGTCGATCGCACGAGCGAGGCGATGACGATGAGCATCGACGATATCAGGGCTCGATACGAATCGACGTTTGGAAAGTTTCCGAATTCTGTCCAAAAGCGGTTTGAACTGGCAGAACTTGCTGATAGGTTAGAAAGCGTATTTGAGGTTGAGAGTCTGCGAAAGAAGCTCCTTGCGGAGAATCCGCTTTCGGCAAAAGTTCAGCAGCTCGTTCATTTTGCTCAATTACTGGCTTTAGGGGAGGATGAACCCGCGGCGTTACACGCTCGGGCGGCAGTGAAAGCGGGGGCGACTCCAACGGAGATGATGGGGGTTTTGGAGACTACTCTCGTAACCGCTGGAATGCCGAGGTTCTCAAAGGGTGTGGAGATTGTGGCTGAAATCTTCGTTCAGGAGGATCAACATGGAGGAGCTGACTAGATACGGGCTTTCAAATGACGCAGGGTTTATGCTCTCGAAGGTCGCGAGGAGACAGAAGATAAGGTGGGCTGAGATGGTAGCTCAGCTTGGATTGACTACCGTCGAAGCCGCATTGATTCGGAATCTCGCCTTGATGCCTGGAATGAGTTCGAGAGCCCGCGCGAAGTATCTAGCTGCGGACCCGATGTCTATACATCGGTCCCTTGAGTCTTTGATTGACAAGGGTTTTTGCGAAAAGAAGGAACGAAGCCACAAGAGATACGACATCTCCCTTACTAAAGAAGGCGAGAAAGTAGCGATAAAGGTGTTTGCTATGTCTCATGAGGTGTGGAGCGAGATCGAAGGTGTTGTCGGTCGTGACTGCATGGAAGCTCTCATTAATAGTCTTATCAAAGTTGATAACTATCTGGATAGTTTCGGCGAACTGCCTTTAGTTCAATGAAAGAAACTGCCCCTGGAAGCGTTCGACGGATTTCTTGGCATGCACCAGGATTCGGGCGTTCATTCGAAATCCAGGCTGGACATCTTCCAAGAGCCATGAGTTAAATGCAGTGTCGAACTCTACAACGGATGCCAACTCTCTCTCAAGTGCCTGTGGTTTTAGAGCGATCAGTTGTCTAGCGATGAACTCCTTCTCTGCCCACATCTGATCGCTGCTTAGGTGTGAACTCTCTGTAATTACTTTAATGTTCATAATCGAGAGTCCAGATCCACTGAGGTATGTGCTCAACTTGCGACCGACGTTTCGATCTCCGCCTTTATCGTTTTGTAACATCTTTACGACATTGAATAGGGTCTCGAAGGCCTGTGATGGTTGTGGATAGGTTATATAAAGTGAGTCGTCGATATCCTCTACAAGAATCTCAGCGCCCAACTTGCTAACTCTATGCAGTTCCTGAGCAGCGATTTGAGGGTCGGATAGGTAGGAAAAGACCTCCCTTACTATCACCTTTGAAAAGTAGTTGGAGTCATAAGGCAGGGAGGTGATGTTGGCTACATCAAAGCTAAGGCGACTTTCATCTCGCAAAAGTTGCGCCCCCGCCATTTTCTTTAGGATGTGATTTGCGTGGTCGATATAATCCGTTGAGATATCGCACCCTACTACCTTTGCTGTGGTTTTGGATGCTATATCGAAGGGGATTAACCCAAGTCCAGTACCGACGTCTAAGACGATATCGTCATCTCTGATACCAAAGGAGTTGAGAGTATCTGTCCAGGCACTATGTAGGTTTACAGAGTACTCGAGCAGTCTCTTTGGATCAGAGTCTTTGAGCCCTTTCAGGTAAGAGTCTATAACCGCCGAAAGCTGCGAATTGATGACTGTGGGCATAGTTCTCCCCTCGTAGTTAATATCACCTGATCGGCACGAGTCAGATACGCCTTGAACCAATTATTCAATTTTTCGTCAACTAGAGTTCAATGAGAGGCGTCAGTGCACTTCGACGCTAGTGTTTTCTTATGGCTGAAGCCTTTAATCCCAGTGAAATAGAGCCCAAGTGGCAACGTAAATGGATGGAGAGCGGAGAGTTTGAAGTCTCCTTCGACGACCCTCGAGAGAAGTCTTATGTGCTTTGTATGTATCCTTATCCATCAGGATCAGCACACCAAGGTCATGTTCGGAACTATACGTTCGGGGATCTGAATGTCAGGTACCGGACTATGAATGGTCAGGCGGTACTTTCTCCGTTGGGTTATGACTCCTTTGGACTGCCGGCAGAGAACGCTGCTATAAAGACCGGCGTTCACCCTAGAACCTTTACCGATGCAAGGGTGGCGGAACTGCGAGCCTCACTTGTTCGTCTAGGCGCTGTATACGACTGGCGAAGAGAACTAAAGAGTCATGATCCGAGCTATATGAGATGGACGCAGTACCTCTTCATCAAGCTCTTCGAAGCTGGACTTGCTTATAAGGCGATGGCACCAGTTAACTGGTGCCCGGGATGTAAAACTGTTCTAGCAAATGAACAGGTGCTTTCGGATGGGACCTGTGAGCGCTCTGGTGACATCGTCGTAAAAAAAGACCTGGAACAGTGGTTCTTCCGGATCACTGACTATGCTGAGGAACTTTTGCAAGACCTTGACGGCCTCGACTGGCCTGAACAGGTAAAAACGATGCAACGTAATTGGATTGGAAAGTCGGTCGGTGTAGAGCTTGATTTAAGTGTTGTCGGAGAGTCAGATCTCGCTCTGAGAGTCTTTACGACCCGCCCAGATACAGGATTTGGTATCACCTATGCCGTAGTCTCTCCCGAGCATCGAAGTCTCTGGCGTTTCGTGAAAGACGAGTATCGCCGTGAGGTGGAAGAGTTTATCGATGAGGTCAGATTACGGTCAGAGATCGAGCGACTCTCTGTCGATATGACTAAGTCGAAACGTGGTGTGCAAACTGGAAGCTATGTGGTCAACCCATTCAATGGTAAAGAGGTGCCGCTTTACGTCGCAGACTACGTCTTAGCCCACTATGGCACGGGCGCCGTGATGGGAGTGCCTGGAGAAGATCAAAGAGACTACGACTTTGCCAAGGCTTATGGTCTACCAATCCTGAGAACAGTCCAACCTCCAGAAGGTTTTGCGGGAGAGGCTTACAGCGGGGCTGGAGAAAAGATTAACAGTGAGTGGATGGACGGACTCACTGTTGACGAGGCGAAAGTCAAGGCCATAAGGTGGTTAGAAGATAACTCGTTAGGGGAGAGTAAGGTCAACTACCGGCTTCGGGACTGGCTCGTCTCGCGTCAAAGATACTGGGGATGTCCTATCCCTATTATTAGGTGCAGCAGCTGCGGCTTAACTCCAGCTCGAGAAGAAGAGTTGCCGATAATAGCTCCAGATGACGTTGAGTTTCTTCCGACTGGCGAGTCGCCTCTCTATCGGCATCCCGATTTTAGAAAAACGACTTGCCCTAAGTGTGGCGAACCAGCTGAGAGAGAGACCGATACGATGGATACCTTCGTCGACTCTTCTTGGTATTTTCTGCGCTTTGCAGATCCATTCGCGGAGAGTCTACCCTTTGATAAAGAGGTTGTGGCGAAGTGGATGCCAGTCGACCAGTACATCGGAGGTATCGAGCACGCTATCTTGCACCTCTTGTACGCTAGATTTTTTACTAAGGCACTTTCGGATATTGGCCTATTGAATAGTGATCTTCGGGAACCATTTAGGCGACTCTTTACGCAAGGCATGGTACGGCTAAATGGATCAAAAATGTCCAAGTCTAAAGGTAACCTAATCACCCCTTTGCAGTACTTTGACAGTGTTGGTGCAGACTCTTTGAGACTGTTTCACCTTTTCGTCGGACCGCCGGCTGATGGCTTTGACTGGACGGATCAGACTGATGCAATTATTGAAGGCTGTAATAGATTTTTACAAAGAGTATGGAGACTAGCGCTTGGGCAGGCGGAGAGTTTCCCTGGGGTCACATTGAATATCGTTGAACGTATTCCAAGTAGTGAGGATCTTGAACTCCAAGCGGCGGTTCATCGGAGTATCGCAAAGGTTACGTCAGACTATGAACGGTGGTCTTATAACACGGCGGTAGCGGCTCTTATGGAACTCACCAACGCTATTTATCGTCACGGTACCGATGGTGTGGCAAGGGAGATTTTTGACGAGGCAATTGACGCACTTGTGAAGATGCTTGCGCCCATGGTGCCCCATATGACTTCAGAGATATGGGAGAGGATTCATGGTGACTCTTCTATCTTTAGAAGTGGATGGCCCGTTGCTAATCCTGAGATGCTGGTCTCATCTGTGGAGACGTTGATAATTCAAGTTGGTGGAAAGTTCCGCGACAAAGTTACCGTACCTTTGGACGTATCATATGACGACGCTCTAACGTTGGCGCTGTCGTCCCCAAAGGTTCGTTCTGCGCTAAAGGATAAGGAACCGTCGAAGGTTGTGGCAAAACTACCCAAACTCTTGAACTTAGTTCTATGAGTTTTCGGTCTATAGGTCCTTTAGGTGGATCAGTGCCTGTTCTCCAAGCCACGAGATCTGATCTTTATAGGTGGAGACGTCTGCTGGATCTCCCGCGCTAGCTCCTTGGGTGTAGCGAGAGTATACACCCGCTAGGATGCAGGCAAGTTTCCAGTAAGAGAACGCTACATAGTAGGGAAGATCGCTCACGTCTCTACTGGATAGTTCAGTGTACTTTTTTGCGATCTCCTCTCGGGTATAAAAGCCTGGGGTTTTTGTGACAGACGTGAGAGCTGAGGTTTCATCGCCAGCGTCGGTCCAATAGACCATGATAAGGCCGAGATCTGCGAGGGTGTCACCTAAGGTGCATATCTCCCAATCTAAAACCGCAGCTACACGGTGATCTTCTCCAACGACTGTGTTATCAAGTCGGTAGTCTCCATGGACTAAACCCATATAGCGTTGCGGCGGAACGTTATATGCCAGTGTGACGTGCGCCTCTTCAACGACGGAGTAAGAGAGCCCGATCTCTCCTACTGAAGCCTTGAACTGCTGGTTCCATCTCTTGAGTTGCCTCTGTAGGTAGCCCTCCTTTTTCCCTAGGTCCCCTAACCCTATCGAGTCTACGTCAAGCAGGTGCAAGTTGACTAAGGTAGCGATGACTGACTCTGATACGATGCCAAGTTTTCTTGGAGTGAGGTCGTAAACGTCGTTGTCTTGTCTAAAAATGCGACCCTTGACGAACTCCATGAGGTAAAATGGCCGCTCCGAGATCTGAGGGTCGGTGCACAGGGCGATGCCTTTAGGAACAGGTACACCCGAGTCTAAGAGTGCTGTAATTATCTTGAACTCTCTCACCATGTCGTGAGCGGTCGGGAGTACGTGAGACAGGGGAGGGTGTCGAAGGATAAAGCTTGCCCCTAGGCCGTCTTTTATCTCAAAGGTAAGGTTTGACTGTCCGCCAGCGATCAATGTGTGTGTGTAAGGTGGTCGGTACCTATCTTGTACTGCGGCAATCCACGCATCTATCTTATCGAAGTCCATCTTTGCCACTATTACATTCTACTGATCGCGATGTTTTCTATCTTGACTGCCTGTGAGTCAGACTGGATGCCGACTCCTAAGAGTCGAGGCGTCGATGGCCTAGTGATCAGGTGGTCTAACTCTAAAGTTGCTATAGACATCTTGTCTGGTGTCCACAAGCCGTGCGCGTGAGGAATGGTGAGTTGAACGATGGTCAAACTCTAGCGCATTTCCGATGCCACATTGTTGGGAAGTTTTGCTGGATATGTGACCTTAAACGGTGTTTTTGGCAGGTTGAGTTAGGGATTTTAGCTAGTTTGAATGTATGGTTGCTGTTGATGTTACTGACGCTACTTTTGAACAGGAAGTTGTAGAGAGATCTAAGAGTGTTCCGGTGGTTATCGACCTCTGGGCTCCTTGGTGTGGACCGTGCCGCACCCTCGGACCGATCATAGAAAAAGTTGTTGCAGACACTCGTGGCAAGGTGGCACTTTGTAAAGTCAACGTCGATGAGAATCCTGGCATCTCCCAAGCCTTTAGAGTCCAGTCCATACCCGCTGTATTTGCGGTAAAAGACGGACAGGTTGTGGATACATTTGTGGGAGCTCTTCCCGAACACCAGATTAGAGATTTTGTCTCGAAGTTGGCTCCGGTTGTCTCGGAGGCCGAAGAACTTATGAGCCAAGGTGATGAGGAGTCTTTACGTAAGGCACTAGAGATGGACCCTGACTCAGACAAGGCCGCAGCGCGCCTTGCAGAGCTGTTATTTACAACCGGAAGAGATGAAGAAGCTGAGACCTTGCTAGTCAAATATCCTGAGACGTCAGAGGTTATGCGTGTGAAGTCTATGATCAGACTTGGACTACCTGAACTCTCTAAGCCCGTTCTTGACATAGTTGCAGAACTGAATGAACTACTGGAGAAGGTAAAGAAGGACGAAGGGGCCCGCCAACGCTTCGTCGATATTTTAAATGCGTACCCTTTTGATGATGAGACTATTTTGCGATACCGCAGGCTTCTCACCTCAAGGCTGTTTTAGAGCTTAGGTGAAGATACGTCTGAAAGGTCAAGTTATTGACCTTACAACACGGGCCTTAGTTATGGGTGTCCTCAATCGAACCCCGGACTCATTTTACGATAAGGGTAGCTACTTTTCTTTTGATGTATTTTTGCAAAAAGCAGAGAGTTTAGTAGAACACGGCGCCGATATTTTAGATGTGGGCGGGGTAAAGGCAGGACCTGGAGATGAGGTCCCTGAAGAGGAGGAACTCGAACGAGTAGTTCCTGCAGTTGAAGCACTCAACAAACGATTTGATGTGTATATTTCAGTAGACACTTGGAGTGCGCAAGTGCTAAAGGAGTCTTTGTCTGTGGGGGCGTGCATCGGCAACGATATCTCTGGTTTTGCTAACCCTAAGTATCTAGAGGTAGCGGCAGCGGCAGACGCGGCGGTAGTTGCTACACACATTAGGCTAGAGCCTCGTGTAAAGGATCCTGATCCGCACTACGACGATCTAATTGGCGATGTGGCAAAGTTCTTAGTGCAAAGAGCTGACATGGCGAAACAAGCCGGAGTAGATCCCTGCTCAATAGCAGTGGATGTCGGCTATGATCTCGGTAAAACTACCGTTCAATCAATGGCGCTATTTGGCGCGACCAAAACGTTTGCCTCGTTGGGATATCCGTTGTTGGTCTCTGCATCTAACAAGGGATTTTTAGGAGAGACTTTGAACCTGGACATCACTGCGAGACGTGAGGCTTCACTCTCTGCCGTCGCTTTGTCGATGGTTCAAGGAGCTCGAATCTTTCGGGTTCATGATGTAAAGGGTACAAAACGAGTAGTTGACACACTATCTGCGGTTATGGATCCAACTGATTGGGCCCATAGGGTAAACGAGCAGACGTAAGTTGGGCGAGTTGATGCTGAAGCGTTTTACTGCAGTGGTCTGTGAAGACGATGTAGAACGTTTAGACCTAACCAGAAAGATTGTGGACGCGATCGAAGGACGAGAGAGCAACTTAGAGGTAGTTGATCTGGACCCAGGTGAAGGTACTCTAAGCGAAGCGCTTTCAAGCCTTTCCCAACTCCCTATGTTTGCATCAGGGATCTTGTTGATCCTGCGGTTTGCAAAGATACTAGAAACCGATGCATCTTTATTGATCGATGCTATGAACCAAAGCTACGACTCAAACTATCTTGTTGTAGCCACTTCAAAGTCTCTCCCTCGTAGCCTTTCTAAGTACTTCAAAGAAAACGGCGTGATCGAGAGTTCTCAGATCGATAAAAAGGGTTCCGAGTACGCTGCTAAGTGCTTCGCTGATACCTCGTTATCGTTATCGACAGATGCAAGATCTGTCATAGTTGAAGCTTTAGGATCGGACTACTCGATGCTCCCGTCGTTGTTGAAGACGCTAGAGACGGCGTTCTCTTGCGACACAAAAGTTTCGGCACAAGACGTGCGTCCTTTCCTGCACGAGATCGAAGACCTTGCTCCGTGGTCCTTGGCTGACTTGATAGTTCAGGGAAGGACTAAAGATGCACTTGACCTTCTCCGTAGGTTAGAGCGCACTCAGATGGCTTTTCCAATTATTACATCGGTGATTCAACGTAGGTTTGTAGAGCTTGCAGCACTGTCATCCCCTTCTTTCAAAAGTGCCGAGGCTAGATCTAGTGCATATCAAAAAGGCACAGGCCAACTACCGAAGGCGCCGCCGTTTATCTTAGAGAAGCTTTGGAGAGAGGCGGTAAAGTTCGACTCTGCTGCCTTTGCAAGTGCTTTTAGTATCTTGGGTGAATTGGAACGATCTTTGCGCGGCATAACGGGACTTGAAAGTTCTGTATCTTTGGAGCTAGCGGTAGCGAGACTGGCAAATATGTGTGCATCGGTTCAAAAACGAAAAGCTACCTCAAGGAGATAGCTTTTATTCTATTGTTTGTTGTTACAGAGGTTAATCTTAACCTTGGGTTTGAAGCGCTCTAACTTTTTTTACGAGCCGTGACTTTCTGCGGGCAGCCTGGTTTTTGTGGATTACTCCCTTTGCTGCGGCCTTATCTAACTTCTTGATCGCTAACTTAAGGTTGGTCTCGGTGTTTTCCTCAGTACCAGCCTCTGAAACTGCATTTTTCACTCGGGTCTTCAGCTCAGATTTGACGGCCTTATTTCTCTCTCGCCGTACTTCGTTCTGTCTGTTTCTTTTTATCTGGCTTTTAATGTTTGCCATGTCTACCTTTACCTAAAACTCTTCAACGATGAAATTCTTTGTAACAGCGTAGCAAGTCTAGAAGCTTTTAGTGGTGGTGCGGGCTACTCCGCCTAAGCTTTTCACCAAATGATCGATCAAACTCGTATAAGAAACCTCTCAATTATCGCACACATAGACCACGGTAAATCAACTCTATCGGATCGGATCTTGGAGCTTACTGGGGCTGTTGATCCTCGAGAGATGAGAGAGCAGTACCTAGATTCCATGGACATAGAGCGCGAGCGTGGCATAACTATTAAAGCTCAAAATGTTAGAGTGAACTGGAAAAACCACATAATTCATCTGATTGATACTCCCGGCCACGTGGACTTTGGATATGAAGTTAGCCGTTCGTTGGCGGCTTGTGAGGGTGTTGTCTTAGTAGTGGATGCGTCTCAAGGAATAGAGGCACAGACGTTAGCGAACTGTTACTTGGCTTTAGAGCATGATCTAGAGATCGTCGCGGTGTTGAACAAGATCGATCTTCCCGCGGCTGACCCAGATCGATATGCAAGCGAAATCGATAAGACGTTGGGTATCGATAAAGACTCGATCCTACGAATCTCGGCTAAGACAGGCCAGGGCGTGCCAGAGTTGCTTGATGCGATTGTAGAGAGAATTCCGAGTCCAAATGGTAGGGTGGAGGCTAAGACTCAAGTTCTGATCTTTGACTCTTACTACGACCAGTACAGGGGTGTTATATCCTCTGTGCGAGTAGTGAACGGATCTTTGAGGGCGAACTCAAAGATCCGTTTTATGCAGGCTCGTGCCGTTCATGAAGTTGAAGAGATTGGAGTTAGACTCCCCATATCCACCCCAGTCGCGGAGCTTGGTCCTG
>JAKBGL010000189.1 GCA_021833085.1 Actinomycetes bacterium
AGTACGGCTACCTACGATCTCAGTCCCTTCCTTTATCGCCTCGATCTTTCTAATATCTAATCGAACAGAGGCGTAGAACTTCAATGCACGACCACCCGTCGTCACCTCAGGAGAGCCGTACATCACGCCAATCTTCTCTCTAAGCTGATTAATAAAGATCGCAATAGTGTTGGACCTACTGAGCGTACCAGTTATCTTTCTAAGAGCTTGAGACATCAACCGAGCCTGCAAACCTACGTGAGAGTCTCCCATGTCCCCTTCTATCTCCGCCCTAGGAGTAAGTGCAGCAACAGAGTCGATCACTATAACATCCAACGAGCCAGAACGAATCAACATATCCGCTATCTCTAAACCCTGCTCACCCGTATCTGGCTGAGATATCAGTAGCTCATCAATATCGACACCGATTGCCTGGGCATATATCGGATCCAATGCATGTTCAGCGTCGATATAGGCGCAGTTACCGCCTTGCCTCTGAGCTTCAGCTACAACATGTAACGCTAACGTTGATTTTCCCGACGACTCCGGACCAAAGATCTCTACCACTCTTCCCTTGGGAACACCACCTACACCAAGTGCTAGGTCTAAAGCCATCGCCCCAGTTGAGATAGCTTCAATAGTTAGCTGAGGACTCTCTCCCATCTTCATAATGGATCCCTTCCCAAACTGCTTCTCAATTTGGGAAATTGCTACCTCTAACGCCTTTTCTCTATCCACTTCCACTCCTCAGCTAAGCTACCTATAATCCTATACAGGTAGCTTACAAATATGTAGTTACAAAGTGGTACGACCCACAATAGTACATATGTTCTATTGTAGCGCACATTGAGGCTCTAGAGGTAAAAGCGTGGTGATTCTTTCAGATATAGACGCAAAAGATCCAGTGCCGACATAGCTGAGTACCATCGAACTCTCTCTCGATCTCCGCCAAGAAAGATTTGTTTTGTGTACACATCACCTTTTGCACTAATCCCGATCCAAACGGTCCCTGGCTCTTTACCTTCCTGACTGTCTGGTCCCGCTACGCCAGTAAGGGAAAGTCCATAGTCACTTGAGAACAACCTAGATACTCCAACAGCCATATCTGAAGCTACTTCAGATGAGATAACAGGAAGGTCTCTAACACCCAGTATCTCTCTTTTTGCCTCCGCTGCGTAGCTAACAACGCCCCCAAGAAAGTAGCGAGAGGCCCCCGGATGTGAAACAACCTTAGATGCCAGTAGCCCTCCAGTCAAAGACTCCGCTACGGAAAGTGTCGCTCCCCTGTCGTAGAGCAACTCTCCGACTACCGACTCCATCGTATCTGAGCCATATCCAAAGATATAGTCCCCCAAAGTGCTCTCCAGGATCGTCTTTTCAGCGTCTAACTTCTCATTGACCTCCGCTTCATCTGCACCTTTTGCAGTCGCTCGAACCTTGAGCCCCTCCATCCCAGACGCCAAAAACGCCAAGGTAACGTCCCCTATAGCATCGAGACGATCGATCTCCGGAGAGAGAACCTCCGCTAACTTTGACTCCGAAAGTCCCCACGTGCGGATCACCAAAGAACGTATCGTCTCTTGGGCATCCTGTCGTTTTAGGAGATCTTGGAGAACTCCGCGATCGAGCATGTCCTCAAGTTCGTAAGGCACCCCCGGCATTGCATAAAGCACCTTATTTCCAACGTTGCATATAAGCCCCGGTGCGGTGCCTTTCATCTGCGAAATTACCTCAGCACCTCTTGGAACCAAGGCTTGAAGCTTGTTATTCTCGGGCATCGGACGACCAAGGCGGCTAAAGTACGACTCGATAGTCTCAAGTACCGAAGCATCTAGTTCCAAGGGGACACCCAAAACCTCTGCAACGGCTTCACGAGTTATGTCATCTTGCGTTGGACCTAGTCCGCCACATACTATCACTACGTCACAACGCGAAAGCGCAAGACGTAGGCTCGATACAATACGAGCATGGTTGTCGCCGACCCGACTTTGATAGTAGCAGTCCACGCCAATCTCAGCCAATCGACTAGCTATAAGTGCCGAGTTCGTATCTATGATCTGACCCAACAGAAGTTCCGTTCCAACTGCAACTATCTCAGCGCGCATCGTCTGCCTTTCCTACCTGATCTATGTTACAGAGACTACCTTAGCTGTGCACATAAAGTTGAAATCGGCGTTGAGTCGAAACGGTAAGCCACTTGCACGAGTTCTCCTGGAGAGATCGCCATCACCAAAGTTTCATACCACCACTTTGCGCATAGGAAGACTGCGGCAGTTCAGTCCTCTACTTGTTCCAAAGGGTAGCTCTACGACTAACTACAGATAAAAGCTAACCACGCCACTTAACCGCAGAAGATCGCCTTCGAAAACTCTGGACGATAAGGTGCAATAGCTATAGGACTACTTCGCGTCACCTAGGAAGCAAGGTTGGCATCTCTAAAGTATTGAAACGCCGAGAGCAACGCTAAAACCGTCGCTAGCACCATAAGAGGAGTCAAAAACCACGAGAACAGGTGATAGTTCGGAAGTAGCGCCAGCTCAATAACGAAGAGCTGCGACACCATTTTGAGCTTACCTAACGTTCGTGCTGGTACCGAAACTCCTCTCCTTAGGGCAAAGGTCCGATACAGACTAACCGCTAACTCTCTAACACCCATAATAAGCACTAGCCAGATCGAGATACGACCTAGATAGACTAAGACGGAAAATGTCGCAAACACCATTAACTTATCTGCTAACGGATCTAAGAAAGCTCCCGATTTTGTTGCACCTTGCTTGCGAGCTATAAAGCCATCGAAACCGTCCGTGAGAGCTAAGACAAACCACATAGCAGCCGGCCAGTAGCTTCCCTTATCGTAAAGTACAAAGAGTATAACCAGCGGAGTAGCCAGTATTCTCAGCAACGTAATTACGTTGGCAGGGGTTTTAATAGCTGTTGGACCATATACACTTCGGATCATCTATGTACACTTTAGAGCTTATTATCGGCTTCGACTACTAGATCAACACCATTAATCTCCCCAACTCTACCTGTCATAAAGCCTCCAATGACAGCTGAAGATCCGACAAAGCAGACACCATCGATCTCGGGCGCTTCTCTAAAACTACGAGCCCGACCATCCGCTTC
>JAKBGL010000014.1 GCA_021833085.1 Actinomycetes bacterium
ATGCGCATAGCTTTTGAGTCATCCGTGATTAAAATCTCCATTTTTATCCTCTTCTCAAGGGGAAGCGTCTATTTAGATTTCGGCACAATATTCAACCTCCTTTACCGAGAAAGAGAAGCTCCTTTTAGGAACCCGGAAGTCGATACCAGGGGCAAAACTTACCAGTCTCCCTTACAAGCTTTGTCTTTAACCCCAGAGTTGACTCACTCCCTCCCAAAAACAAGGCTCCATCTTTGTTAAGTACTCGTTCAGTCCGTTGGAGAATCTGTTGTTTTACCAGCGGATCAAAGTAGATAAGCACATTGCGTAGAAAAATAACATCGAAACTTGGCAAAGAAGGCCAAGATGATGCCAGGTTCAAGGGGAAAACTTGAAGCCGACCCTTTAGGTACTCTTTCACATGAAAGGATTCGCCCTTACGATTGAAGTGTTTAATAAGTGAAGCAGTTGGAAGTCCACGGCTAACCTCAAGCTGATTGAATACTCCGGCCTTCGTTCTTTCTACCATAGCATTCGATATATCAGAGGCGTAGAGCTTCACGTTCCAGTTCCTGAGTTCAGGAAAATTATCTTCAATCATCATCGCAACCGAGTAGATCTCCTGACCAGAGGAACAGGCGGCGCTCCAGATATTCAATGACGATCGAGCGCCTTTTTTTGCGATGATACGCGGTAGAGTCTCATTTGTTAGCTCGTCAAAGGGTTTGGTATCACGAAAAAAGTACGTCTCGTTTGTCGTAACCGCGTCCACAATAGAGCTTGACAATTTACTGTTCGGATTCCGACGAATTGACGCCACAATTTCACTAACGTTTGCGACACCGTACTGTCTACAAAGGGGCGCCAAACGACTCTCGATTAGATACATCTTGTCGCTTCCCAGTGAGATCGCGCTATTTTCGAGCACAAATCTTGCCAGATACTCAAAGTCCGCCTGATTAAGTGTCATGAAACATTCGAGCCTTTACCGTTGCTTGTCCAACAAAGAAGCGCCTGCAACGCGGTCCGAGTTCTTCGTACGAAAACGGATCTCCTGCGCTACTTGTTCAAGAGGAAGCTGCGCACTAGCAACTCCCGCCTTCACCACCGCACCAGGCATCCCCCATATCACCGAGGTAGGCTCGTCTTGGACGATAACACTACCACCATTTGCAACTATCGCTCGTGATCCTTCAGACCCGTCAGCACCCATCCCGGTCAGCACTACACCTAGGAGTTGTTGCTTCCAAATTGATGCCGCAGACCGAAAAAGTACGTTCGCGGAAGGTCGACAAGACTGCTCCGGTGGCCCGTCACTTAAGTGGCAAAATATACTATGCGCCCCTCGTCGTTCTACCTCAAGGTGTCTACCGCCGGGAGCTATGTAAACAACTCCTGGTCTTATACGATCTGCCTCCTCGGCAATTTTGACCTCCAGAGCTGATCTTCCATCTAAACGTTCAGCCAGCATCTCTGCGAACAACGGCGGCATGTGCTGCACAATTAAGACCGGAACTCTTAGATCTGCAGGTAACTTAGGTATCACCTCAGATAACGCCGCCGGACCGCCCGTCGAGGAGGCTATCACCACCGCTTCCGCCTTTATGGTTGACGATCTAAGAGTGCTTCCTAAACCTATAGCGTCGATAGGGGACGTCGCGATCGTCTTATTTCGTACTTCCAGATCTCCTTGCTGACGATCCCGACTACGCTCTTTGTTCTTTGCCAAAACAGTTGCTCGCACCCCCGCAAGCTTTGCGTCTGTCTCAGTCCCCTTCTCTAAAGGTCTCGGTGGTGCTCCGTATCTAGTCGCAGACGAGGCAGAGTTCGGGCGCTTCCTCCGTGAACCCAACGCCAAGATCTTCGCGACGAGATCTCGACGAGTCGCATCAGCTCCGTTTTCATTTCCTCTCGCAGAGGATGGCTTAGTCACATAGTCAGAGGCTCCCATCGACAAAGCATCGATCGTCGCGGAAGCTCCCTTTTGGGTAGTTGCAGAAAACATTATCACAGTCTTATCTGGATCATGAGCACGAATCTTTCGTAGCGCTTCTATTCCTGATATTCCAGGCATCTCCACGTCCAAAATGATGACGTCCGGGTCATAGACCTTAGAAGCCGTTATCGCTTGATACCCATCTTCAGCTTCACCGATCACCTTTATAGATGGCTCTTGGTGGAGCCATCTATAAATCATCGATCTCACTGCTTTTGAATCATCAACTATGAGCACCCTTACCACGGAGCCAGACTCCAACCTATCCTCCATAACTAAGTCGTATAAAAAGAGTCACTAGAGAAAGACCTACGCTAAAGATCTCTCATGGAACAACAGATGATCATTCACTGAACGCAGCAAATCAATCGAGCCCTCATAAAAAGGTGCCAACCTGGATCGCAGTCTCTAAGTTAAGCAGCAGAAGCAGGGATCCATCTAATTTGAAGACTCCGTCCAAGAGTGCCTTGTACGATGGTTCAAGCGTTTCAGGTACTTCTTCAAATGATTCTGCGTCGACAGTGATTACATCACCTATCTCATCTACTAGTAACGATATTGCACCATCAGAGTTCGAGATAACGATGTTCATTGGAGGCTTAGGGTAGTTAGGGTCTAACCCGAATTGCCGTCGGAGGTTGAGGGCTGTAACTATCTGTCCTCTCAGATTGACTAGACCACTAACGCAAGGATCAGCAAGTGGAACAGGAGTCATTACTTGAGTGCGAATCACCTCTTGGACCGTACCTACTGATATCCCCAAGAAAAGGTCTCCTAAGTGAAAGCTACAGTACTGCAAACTCTCGCCCGTAATAGTATTCGTCATACGCCTATCCCTTCATAAGACGATAAAAAGCATTCAACTATGACCGAGAGATCGACTATCTCAGTCACCTTTTGAGCGATAACAGCAGATCCGAGTACACCCAGTCGAGCCGTATGAGGATCGATCTTGAGCGATACTTCCGTAATATCTAAAATGGCATCGACTACCACTCCGACGCTTCTCGAACCGACACTATGGACTACCACTTGATAGGTTGACTGTCCCTCATCTGAAGAGGGGACAGAACCTAACGCAGATGAGAGCCAAAGCAGAGGCATAATAGCGCCTCGGTACTGAACCACGGGCGCACCCCCAGCCCATTCGACATCTCCAACGTCGAATTCTTCGAGACGATCTATGCTTTCGAGCGATATTGCAAGCCTTGAGTTATCTCCAGCCTTTACCACAAGCAGGGTTTTAGAATCGTGTCCGCTATCTTCCTCCGAGCCATTTTCTTTAGGGCCGACGCCGTGAGACTCGCTTCCATCTAAGGCACCAGCACTCGACACTCCACCCACATCGAGTATGAGCGCCACCCGACCATCTCCCATGATGGTTGCACCCGAAAAGACTCCAACGTCTTTCACCTGTTTACCAAGTGGCTTTACCACTATCTCTTGAGTGTCAACGACTCCATCAACAGATATACCAAAGGGACCATGCTCACCTTGGACAACAACGACGTTTATGGAGTCGAGTAGGTGGACGTCATTTGCTGAACGAGCCTTTAGGAGGCTGCCAAGATCAACCAGCGGAACAAGTTTGCCACGAAGGCGCAGAACGGCTCTTCCATCTATCACTGCGACTGACTTCGCTATTTGTTCCTCGTCTAACCTAATGAGTTCAACCAGAGAGGTCTGAGCGATAGCGTAGCGTTCGCCAGAGCAGCTAACTATGAGCGCTGGAACGATAGCTAGTGTGAGCGGAATTTTGATCTTAAATGTTGTCCCTCGTGCAGGGACAGAAATCACATCGATGCTCCCACCGATCTTTTCGATGTTAGTTTTTACCACGTCCATTCCGACACCACGACCCGAAACGTTCGTAACTGCCTCAGCGGTCGAAAACCCGGGAGCAAATATTAACGCGGTGGTCTCTCTATCTGTCAATCTAGCTGCTAGATCAGGTGCTATTAGACCTTTCTCCACCGCCTTAGCTCGAATCCGTTCAGGATCAATCCCAGAGCCGTCGTCGGTAATCTCTATATTGACGTAACCGCTTTCATGGTAAGCTGAGATCTTCAGCACGCCACTTTCTCTCTTGCCCAGCAATCTCCTCTGTTCTGGTACTTCAATTCCATGATCAACGGAGTTTCTAATCAGATGTGTAAGAGGATCCTTTATGGCCTCTATAATCGTCCGATCTAGTTCTGTCTCCTTCCCCTCAAACTCTAAGTCAACCTTTTTCCCACAAGAGATAGCCAGATCTCGAACCACTCTTGGGAACTTGGTCAGGACCGTACCAATAGGCTGCATCCTCGTCTTCATCACGTTTTCTTGAAGCTCAGAGGTGATTAGGTTTAGTCTCTGTGTAGTAGCCGATAAAGTCGACGAGCTATCAGTTGACGTGTATTGGAGTATCTGATTACGCGCAAGGACGAGTTCCCCTACTAGGTCCATAAGGTTGTCGAGCAGGGACACATCCACACGCACTGACGAGTCTGAGATGGAGTTTTTGACCTCTGTTGGAGGATTCTTCGGCTCATTAGAAGGCGAACTCGCCTTTGGTTCAATTGAAGGCTCTTTTACGACTGGAGTCGCCGGCTCTTCGACATCACTCTTTGAAGTACTCGTCTCGGGTTCATCAGAAAAGACAAACGCATTCGCGGACACGGATTTGGTTCGAACGGCTTTTCGTGTTCTAGTTTTCGGAGCGGAAGTGCCATCCACTAGACCTTGAAGCTTTGCAATGAGCTCAAAGTGCTCTTCCGTTCCCTCGGTTCCGGTAGATGAGATTTGCGCTAAGTAACCTCTTACCGAGTCCACCATCTCTAACAAGGCGTCGGTTTTCTCCGCATCTAAGCTGTATGTTTCATCCCTAATCTTCGATAGGAGGTTCTCGCCAACGTGTGCCACGGCTTCCAGTCGAGTAAAGCCTAAGAATCCGCATGTACCCTTGATTGTATGGATAGTTCTAAAGATCGACGAGATTCGATCCTTGTCCGAAGGATCAGTCTCAAGTGCTACCAAATCTTGATCAAGCCGATCCAAGTTTTCGTTGGATTCAATAAGAAACTCTACAACTTCTTCCGGTACATCAACTCTCTCGTTATCAGTATCCGACATAACACAACTCTCTTTTTAGGCGGTCGTTGAAAGACATATTTTTGTGTCGGCAAATTCGAAAATATCTAAAGCAATACCTAGTACACTAAGTCTTACAAACCTGTCTTTTGACAGCGCATAATGGTTACGTAACCACTATGCGAGCGAGATTTATCTTTGTAAGGGCTACCGTGGTAGCATATAGTGCCTTAGCGGGCGCAAGGAGGCGCAGTGTTAGTTCTAACCCGACGGGCTAATCAGTCAATCGTAATTGGGAAAGATATAGTCGTAACTATCTTAGACGTGCATCGAGATCAAGTAAGAATAGGAATAGAAGCCCCTCGAGAGGTGGATGTCCACCGTCAAGAAGTCTTTAAGGCCTTAGAAAAAGCAAACCAAGAAGCTGCCGTCGACATTAACGAACTAGATATCGAAGATAAGGAAACGCCTTAGTATCAAAATATATATCTAGCTTCTCGATGTGTCCTTAAATGGAACTGAAAGCTTATGGTCCATCACGAACTCCGGATTTCCTTGCGGAACCTGGAAGCCCAACATATTATCTAAGTTAATAACCAAAGGTGCCGCGAGGTTCGCTCTAGGTAAATTATCTTTTTGGTCTAAAGACGCAATTATCAATACAAGCACGTTCGCAACACCGTTTTCGAGACCCAGTAGACCTTGGTGGAGGTCATCTATATCTACAACGTAATCCTCAACCACGGCCGAGGGTTGCACTACTACAAAGACCGGATAGTCAGAACCTAGATTCTTAAGCGCAAGATAGGGTCCAAACTCGACGCCCAACGGTAAGAGTTGAAAGCTTCTAACGTCTGGATAACCCGGTATGCCAATTGGGAAGGAGAACACCAAGTCTCGCGGTCCAATATCGCTTTTTAATTGACTTTCCTCACGCATTGTAGCTACGTTTCGAGCTGTTAATTCAGCCACACTTCCTCCTGATGTCTAAAGTTGGACCTTACACTTATATGTACTTTGCTAAAGTCGGCTGCACTGCCTGAGAGACGACTTGCAAAGCAATCTGATAGTTTGATAACTGTTGGCTATATTGCGTTGTCAGTTGGGGGTAATTGATATTTTGTAAGTTCCCATACTGAGTTTGCACATTTTGTAGAGACTGAATCGCTTGATTCTGCATAAATTGCAACTCCTGAACATACTCCCCTTGAGTCGCCGCAGCCGAGGTTACCTGATTGAAAGATGCATCAAAGCTCTTAAGGTCGCTCTGATAGACAGCTGAATAGTTTCCAGACTGTAGATCTGTAATCGCTTGTTTAAGGACCGTAAACACATTTGTTGGAGATCCACTCTGGCCAAACGGAGCGGTAACCACAGTCGGAGCTTGAAAACCTGGTCCAACAGTAGTAGATGGAGACGGGCCAGCTCCGAGGTAGTTTCCCGACGCGTCGTATGCGCTTTGAGACCCAGAAGTACCAGCAAAGATAGCGTTTCCCATATATGCCGTATTGGCCATGCCCAATAAAGTATTGTAATCTGATTGGAGCGAGGCGATTAAACCTGACGCCGACCCCGGGGTGACGGCCGAACTGCCGGCTTGCAACAGAGTCGTTCTCGCACTTTGAAGCACGCTAACAGCATCGTTTAAAGTACCGTTAGCCATCTGCGCAACCGTTAGTCCGCTCTGGGCGTTCGTTTGATATTGAGTGAAACGAACCTGCTGGGATGCTACGTTCATAACGGCCACAACTCCAGCGGGATTGTCCGATGGTTGAGTAATATTCTGGCCGATCGTCAACTGATTCTGCAACACCTGCAGTTGACTTTGATCCAAGTTCAAGTTGGTGCTTGACATAAGAGAAATAGCTGACTGGGTAAGTGGAAGTGTATACACAGTTATACCGCCTGCATTAGAGATTGGATAGAAGTAGAAACTGTGGAGATAACCTTCGCAGCCGCTTGATATCCTTGCTGGTAGTTCAGCATGTCCACTAGTTGCTGATTCGTTGATACTCCCGAGACACTCTGAAACTGTTGGTAGCTACTCTGATACGCCACCTGGGATGAACTAAGCAAGGATCCCGCGTTAGACACATCCAGCCCAACCCCTCCGACCATCGTACGATATATCGCATCTGGACCGTTCGACAAGGAAGACAGTTCCGCCATCGTCTGAGCGTTAGAGCCGTCATTATTTCCTTGGGGAGGATTTCCTGCAGCTGCAATTGAGTAAGGATCGGCAACGAGAGCACTATTTACAGTCAAGTTTAGAGCGTTGGCCGTACCACTTCCACCAAATACAAACATAGGCGCTCCACTTTGAGCAGTCGTACCGTTATTAGGGTAAGAGTCTCCCGCTGCAAGTTGATTGTTAACCGTAGTCGCCAGAGAGGATGCCACTTGGTCTAAAGATGACGAGTAACTCGGCAGGGAGGAGTTCACTGTACTTAAGAGCCCTCCGATCGTACCTGAGGTAAGAGGTAACGCAACTCCACCCTGGGACGACACGACAGAAACTGACGACGAGGCCGGCATCGGCGGTGCAGTAGGTGCGTTGACCGAGAGGCTAGAGTTAACCCCATCTTGAACCACCATAACGCCTCCAACTAACAGATTCACCGATCCGTTAGATTGGTTTTGAACTGTAACACCGATCGACGAAGCAAGGTTTGAGACGAGTTGATTGCGTTGATCAATGAGGGTATTTGAACTCGCCGGGCCTGCGGCCACGATCTGAGTGTTCAACTGTGCCACCTGGGACAACATTGAGTTGACGCTTTGAAGATTAGTTCCGATGGCGCCGACAGTCGAGTTGTATAGGTTGACATAGTTTTGTGATAACTGATTAAAGGTCTGGGTCAAGTTTTGAGCTTGTGTGATAAGTTGCTGCCTAGGAGCTAACTGTGTCGGTGCATTAGCCACTCCGTCAAAAGCCGACCAGAAGTTGGCAAGTTGCTCTGAGATTCCGCTACTTGAAGGTTCATTCAAGTAACTCTGTGCCGTATTTAACACCTGAGACACGGAAGTTGCGTACCCCTGCTGTGCCGACGTTGCATTTAACGCATTGGCTTGGAAAGCGGAGGACACGAGCGACACGGACTGTATCATTACGCCCTCACCAGCACCGGTAGTGGGAGCAACAAGCGCAGAGAGGTTGAGCCGCTCTCTTACATATCCAGGAGTGGAGGCGTTTGCAATGTTTTGGCTCACTACGTCGAGTCCACTTTGTGCGGCATTTAGCCCGGAAAGGGCGATATAGTATGAGCCACTCACGCTGACTCGCTTAGAATCGAAGAACGTTTAGCATCTTTGTGCCCTGATGAGTTATAGACAGAACCATTTCCCCCTAGAAGTGTCAAGGTGCCGTCTATAACTTCTATTTTTTCTTGACAGATCGACCGCACTTTTTGTTGTAGTTCGGTGATAGTTTCAAGCTTTTGCTTTAGGATGCGGCTCTTCTCCTCGAAGACAGTTTTCCATGGTTCTTCGGCAGACTTTGAGAGATCCGTAAGAGTAGTTTGAATCGATCCGGGAGGCTTCACATTAGAAAAGAGATCCATCCTTTCGATCTCAAGCTGAACTAGTACAGCCGAAGCTTTAGCTACATCCCTCGACGCGCGCTCTAAGAACCTATACTCACCACTTTGGGCATAAAGCATCAGAGTCGAAAGACGATACTCAACCTCATCCAATGCACCTTGGATTAGCTCCATATGGTTGGAGACTTGTTGCAAACTCATGTCTGTTGTTCGTCACCTTTTAGCCAAAAGTAAATTTTTTTCCTTCTTTTGTGGAAGATCGTCGTAAGAGGCGAATCTTCGACGGAGCTCGAAAAGGCTCAAGTACCAACGCTTCGCCAAAACGAAGTTCGGAGACATCAGGCCAGTTTCTGACACCAGTTTTCTCTTCTAAAGGACGTATTGAGCGAAACAGCTCAAGGGTCGACGGGTCAGTAATACCACCAAAAAATATCTTGGTTCCATGGTTGTTGACGACAGTACCTGCGGAATCTCCATATACGTTTCTGATTTGAGCGAAATCTTGAAATACTGATACCATCTGCAGTCCAAAAGACATGCCTACCGAGGCAAACTTCGCTAGATCAGACACTGGGGCAACGTTTGCCAGTTCGTCAAGAGCGAAGAGAACGCCGCATCTAACATGCTCTTCTCTCAACAAAGTTGCTCCAATTAAAGAGATTATCGTTCCAAAGTATGGAGCGAGGCGCTCCTGGCTAGACAGAGAGGCAATAAGGTATATAGTGAAGGGGTCAGTGCTTCTATTATGAAGGACGTCATGTAGATCAAGATCGAAAGATGCATCATGAAGCAGCTCAAGTGCCTGAAGATGTGGGGAAAGAACGCTCTGGGCGGTAATTAGTACTGACGAAGCATGACGTTCATCGTTTCTAAGTACGCCAAGAATCGACTGAGTCAGATCCTGTTCTCCGATAGAGTCGAGTCGATTTAACAAAAAGTCGAGATCTTCGAAGTTACAAAGTACTTTTCGCTCGTCAAGGCTGTCAGCAGTACAAGAGGCTAACAAAACTCCGGTCAACAACGGTTCGGCCAAGCGGTACCAAAACTTAGCATCTCCGCTTGAGTTGCGGTACTCGTTCGATGATATCACCATGTGATGGGCAACCTCTCGCGCTGCAGGTAGGTCTTTCGCGTAGTCTGCTGGGTCCCATCTCCAACCTCTGTCTCCTTCATACTCCGAAATCACTAACGTCTTTGAACGCAAACTTCGGGCAGCGTGACTGTTGGTAAAAACGTCATTCTTTACCGATGTAACCACTGCGGATCCGTCAAAGTTGCAAAGCATCGGTATAAGTACTGAACTGGTTTTCCCACACCGAGTAGGACCAAAGACCACTAAAGAATTTAAAGCACCTATCTTTACTCTTCCTCCTTTGCCGATAACGATACGTTTCCTTGTACGAAAGTCCATACGGCGCCATAACTTGATTAAACCGTCACCTGTAATACCCTGAATAGCCTGCTTAGATCCCCTACGATCTTTATTTGTTCCAAAACTGCTTAAATAGGCCAAAACCAGAAGCAATAATGTGACTAATAACGAGTGGATGGTCAATGGTTGCACCTCTCAATCGTCTTTTGCGAAGATAGTAGAGACCATCGCCTGATCCGTGTCTATAACTTCTCGCTCGAACGGATGCAGTACGTGCCTTACGAAGTAGGTTCTCCCAGCAACGCTCCAAAGCGCTACACCTTTTGGGAGATTAGGGAGTCGCTCCCCTAAGTGTCTCGGCAGTCCCAGAAACTCACAGACTCTATCGATCTCAGAAGGGGGTTGTCCGTAAAGCACAAAAGTCTCCGAGTCGACCGCTAGCGATAGGGCATTCCTTGCCCTATCGCTTTGAGGGGCGGTACTTCCCAAGTCAGATAATCTATGCGTAACAGCTAGATTTGCTGATCCATAGGAACGAGCCAGCTTAAAAAGTGACCGAAAACGGCTAGCCGACTCTCGACTTTCAAGCACCGACCAGGCTTCGTCTAGAACAACAAAGCCTTTGGATATTTGCTGATCTCTCATTGATCGGAATCTTTGGGCCAAAATTAGATTTACCATAACCGCAAACAGCTCGCTTTCAACGAGTCTGGACAGGTCGACAACAGCCCGTTGGCTTAGATTCCTGCTCGTTGACGAGGTACCCAAGAGCCCACTTAGGTCTCCCCATAAAAGTCTTCTTAGCGCCGAAAGGACGTTTATAGTCGCTTGTTTTTTCACACCAACGGTAGCGTCACCGCCAAGTAATCCCTCGTTTTCACCCAATAGCGTTGTTAGGTGTTCAAGGGTCGGTCTTGACACGTTTGTAAGTTCAAGATCAACCACTTCCTCAACGACCAGGGACTCAGCCGCGTCCAAAGATCTTCCGAGCACCGCCTTAACTATCTCTATGACGATGGAGATGACCTCCACTCGTGTATCAGTCGAGGGATTTAGATCCAAGAAGGGGTCGAGTTTCTCTCTCCCTCCTAACTCAAAACGCACAGTTTGCGCGCCAACAATCTTTGCAAACTTTTGGTATTCGCCCTTAGGATCTAGTACCAAAAATGAACGTCCGTATTCAGCGCTTCGCCAAAGCAGGCTTTTGACAAAGGCACTTTTCCCGCGCCCTACTCGACCCATAACAGAGATATTGGGATTGGAGATAAAGCCCGACTCGTAGAGCTCGAACGGATCGAATCTAAAGACACCTCCACTAGCTGCAACTCCGATTCCCACCCTCTTACACGGCGGGGTCTCGGAGTTCATTAATGGGACAAAGATCCCTAGCGACCTTGAGGTATCTGTAAAGTTAGCCTCAAACATCAGAGAATACCGGTCCGTTCTTCAATCTTTACCACAGTCTCCATATGGCGGCCATCGAGTGGAGTCAACTCCACTTTCACCTTCGAAGCTAACGAGAATAGCTCTCGATCCGAGTCTTTAAGTTCAACGAGGGTTGGTGCCGATATGACCAAAAGAGTACGGTACGATAACAACACGTGCCCACCGATCACCTCCGACTCCAGTCGGCCCAGTTCAGCCTCGTCTACGTGGTAGGAGAGTTTCTCCACATATCCCGCTTTTTGTCTCATCATCTTATTGGCGAGAGCTTCAGACCGTTCTCGTTCTGCCTTTCGAAGAGACTTGGTTCGACCCAAAGGTGTGGTCTCTAACACTACCGTTCTTGCCGGCGATCTCGGTTGAAACAGGGGGTTTAATGCTCCAGCCTTTAAGGTTCCGCTCGGCCACCTAGTCACCTCAAAACATCGATACACAAGGGGACCGACACGAACCTCCTGATAGTATTCTTCGAGATCATCCGAGTTCAGCGACTGGAGTCCTCCCGCTAGTCGACCAACCAGACCATTCGCTGGCGCTTTGCGCGTATACCTTGTAGGGAACTCAAGGGACATATCGAAAAGTGTCGCGAATCGCGACGTTACCTCCCCCGATAATGTCCTCAACTTTGGAGATGGACCTAGGCCACTTCTTTTGACATTACTCTCGATCCAAAACGACGATCTTGTGGACCAACTTCGCGCAGCAAGGTCGTGCTGAAGCCAAAGGTCAATACCAAGAAGGCCATCAAAATCAGGAGGGTCGCAGCGCCAAGGAGGTACCACATCTACCCTTAAATAGGTCTTTAAATTAGACGCCACCAAATCTGAACACTTACTTAAAAATTCGCCCCACAGTAACGAGATCTTTTCCAATTCATTTTGCGAACTATATAGGTAGGTACGTTTTGGTAAAGCAAAACCCAAAGAGGCAACGGCCGACCTTTCCTGGTAAAGGCAGACACTGGCTGAGTCTACTTCCAGTACTTGGACATTGT
The DNA here is from genome assembly GCA_021833085.1 of Actinomycetes bacterium. The sequence continues at coordinate 12,393 of JAKBGL010000014.1, forward strand.
AAATCGGTCTCCCCTGCTGTCTCATCTTAGACTTTCCTTTGAAAAGTTTTGAACTAAAAACCTTCTGCCCTCTTCGATGAATACGTTTAGGTCGAACCGCTTCTTTAGAAAAGAAGAACTTCAAAGCGATAAAAACAACAACGACGAAAGGTCTTCCTTTTCGTTTGAACAGACCTAGCAACAAAGTGGTAGCCGACGTTAACACACCCACGATAAAGGCAAAAGTACTATGTGATCCGATGGCTGCCATAAATAAGACAAAGGCGGATATGGCTACAGTAACTACTTGAAACACAGATAGACCTAACAGAAGTGGTCTACTTTTTGCGCTCGATAGAGCAAAGTTCACCCTAGGTCTCCTTCGTCACGCTCCCGGATGACGTTATGATCTTCACGCGAACTCATATCGACTCCATACTCCTTCATTAGATTCTCTATCTGTTCATCTGTCGGTTCAACATCAGGATCAAGACCGTACATAGCTCGAGCAAACGGTGAATACTTGACCGAACTAACCATCTCATAGACAGGTGGGGCACCCTCAAAGGGAGGGAGGTCGACCGCCTCGTTAGAAAAAGGTACGTTCGGCCACGGATCAAAGTTCACCTCTCCGCCGCTATCGGATAACGCCGTGCCAATTGAACCTCCCAATCGTCTAAGAGAACTAGAAACTCCCCCTTCGATGGAAGCGGCCAGATGCAGATCGGCTAGCGGTATCAACCGAACAACGAGGTAGGGAGATAAGACGGAGACGAGAAGCATAGCAACGCCAGACAAAAATGTACTTACAACCTCTTGAGATCTCCCTCCCAGGGTACTTTGTTCAACCGCAGAAAGAGAAAGCCAGATACCTAGCAACGCCACAAATTTCACCATCTCAAGGGCCACAATTACCTCGACTGTACGTCGCAGCCAGGTTCTGCCCCAAGGAAACAAGATGCCGATACTAGCCAAAGGAAGAGTAGCGGTTACCAGGTAAAGAGCACCGTTTCTCAAGATCAACTCTAACCAAAGTGCCACCTCCGCAAATACCCCAAGGAGAAAAAGTAACGCAACTATGAAGATTGGAATTGACTTAGTGGACCCTACGCCGTTTGCATAGAGTTGCAAACGAGAAAAAGTCGTCGAACTCGACTCAAGTGGAGCGCAGATATACTCCACGAGATCATTGAAAAGAGCAACGAGAGCTACTCCGCCACATCCTACGATCGCCGCAAGAGGCACCTTCAAAAAAGCAACCTTCAACGTCTCAACCAATGATCCGGTAACGACTGCATAGATTAAACCAGCCAACAGAGCAGGTAACGCTAGCGCCTGTGCCACTTGCAGAACATAACTATACTCCAAGATAAAAAATCTGGCCGTCGGGTCAAAAATCGTAGAGTTCCTTACTGTAGTTCCTAAAGCTCCAATCAACCAAACGAAAACTGACTCAAGACCTCTGTCAAAGGAGTAAGAAAGAGTCCTAAGCAGCAACTTCAAAAAATAAGCTGCCACCCCTGAAAATACGGAACCGATCTCGTAGGTCAACATCAGTTAATACCGAGTCCAAGGTGAAAGAAGAAGTTAATAATTGCTGGCGCTCCGCCGATAAGTAGAGCGGCGGCACCAGATACCAATACGGCCCTCCTACCAAGATAGCTTTGTTGGTAGTTCTGAGAGTGCGCGCCAATCGCCCAAGTAGCGGCACCAATAACAAGACCTACAAGCGCAACGATCAACGCCCAACCCCCAACCCCGTTCGCGAGGCTCTGCAATATAGATCCGCCAGGCAAAGCTGAAGGGTTGGGGGACAAGCTGACATCTAGGAGCATCCTGCTCACTGTATTCCTCCTTGAGTATTATTTACTTAAATACATTATATGATCTTTCATGACATTTCCATCCTTTTTATACTCATAATGGCTGAGGATCTAGACAGAACTCGAAGGAAGTCTTTTTAGAGTGATAGTTATGACATCTAAAGTTACAATGAAGGGGTCTTAGATGCTTCACGATTCGAACGGACAACACAGTTCTCCACAACCTTCAATTAACAAAGTCAAATACCTTGAGATGGGTCTGAACTCGTTGAATCTGGGAGTGGTTGTATGTGACTCTAACGGGGGGATCATATTCGCCAATAGCCAGGCAGAAAAGATGTTCTCCACCTCCTACGGCGACGCACTCACGGCTAAAGAATTTCAGAACTTGATCCACGAGGCGGCGAAGGGAAACTATACAAATCAGAACTTTGATCTATTCGGGCCTCCCAAAAGAAGTTTTCTCGCAAAGGCGACGCCGTTGATCGAGGATCAAAAAGTGGTTGGATTTACCGCTACTTTAGAAGACATTTCACTTAAGAAACAGCTAGATGACGTAAGGAGAGACTTCGTAGCTAACGTGTCACATGAGCTCAAGACTCCGATTGGAGCTATGCAGTTGCTAGCTGAGACGATGTCTATCGAAAGCGACCCCGACGTTTTGGCTCGATTGTCTTCCAGGGTCGAAAAAGAAGCGATTCGATTGGGAAGAATCGTCGAAGACCTGCTGGATCTGTCCAGAATTGAGTCGTCTGGGTCCACCGAGAAACGAAATCAGCCAATCGATCAAGTTATTCAAGAGGCCGTATCTCGCGTCTCCACGTCGGCCTCGCTCAAGGATGTTTCCATCGATATAGTTTTACCAAAAGACACGCCCGAGATATCTATAGATGCTCGTCAGATGATCTCTGCTATATATAACCTCCTTGACAACGCGGTCAAGTACTCCGATCAAAACGACCAGATTCAGCTGGAGGTCGTGGACTCTGTCGATTGGTTAACTCTTTCAGTAAGGGACAACGGCATAGGTATCCCCCCAAGAGACTTGGAGAGAATATTTGAACGGTTTTATCGAGTCGATCAAAACCGTTCAAGAATTACGGGTGGAACCGGTCTAGGACTCTCTATAGTAAGACACGTGGTAGAAAACCACGAGGGGCA
>JAKBGL010000015.1 GCA_021833085.1 Actinomycetes bacterium
CTTTTCGAAGCCATAAAGTATCGTACCTGCAATACTACCGAGACGGACGATCCCTCTCGTTTCCAGACACAATCGAAGACTCCTAACTCATAGTACTAAGGTTCGTTTAGACCAAAAATCTCTAGCTTGACCTCTCGAAGGGTGATACACTTGGGCACGTTTTAGATATGGGAGATCGCTATGGACGGACCCACAATCGAATACAGGAGGACGCTAGTCCAGATTCTCCAAAGGGACTTACCCCAAATTAAACCTCACGTAGTAACTACACAGGCAGAGACAGTACTAGACGACCTGCTCCTAAACGTTGCATCTGAGATGGAACTCGACGTTGAAAGAAGCCAATACCTTATTTCAGACGATGCGAGCGAGGAAGACGCTTACTCGGTACTTGCCGCCGTCGACTCATGGATGAGCACGGCTTCATACGCCGTGTCTTGGGTCTACTCCCCGCAAAGTCCTTTGCCCATCGGGCTATCTGGTTGGTCACCCAGAGTTGCCAAACGTCTTCACCATTTCAGTCAAGTATCTCACCATATTTTGTCTAAACTCCGTGACGATCTAGGGGCAAACTCTTACGCAGTAATCGTCTCGTTCCCTTTCGGCATCTCCGTGTCGTTGAGCTGGGATAACCACTTTCCTGCCGAAGTCCCGTGCTCCCTTATATAGCGCAGCCATCCAGAGTTAGGCAAACACTAATTTAAAATGGGTATCGCGTCTAAGAATCTGTGGCTCGACGCAACCCTAGTAACGACCGTACTCTTCATCGAAGATCAACGTACCTAGACCTCAGTACTGTGGATCTTTTCAACAAGCTCCTTCCAAGGTGCGGACGAAGTAGTCAAGAAATGCTCTTGTGCTATACGAGCCGCACCTTCTACATCTTGATTTGCAATAGCCACTACAAGAGCTTCGTGATCAGATAAGGCATGTTCTCGAAGCGAAACTGAAAATGGGTCTTGCATGAATCCTAAGTTGGTAGCTGCAATTAAAGTTCTTGACAGTCTCCTAAGGTAAGAGTTACGGGTGGACGAAGCTATGAAGTCATGAAGCTCGTGGTCAGCTGCTCGAGACTCCTGCACACTTTTCGCGTCTCGGTAACTTGCTAAAGCACGTTTCATGAGTTCAATATCTTTATCCTCGCGTCGTTGCGCTGCGGTGCGAGCAATCTGCTGCTCAATCAGGTTCCTATAGTCCAACAACTCATTGAATGACTCCCCTAGAGGATCAAGGGTACGAAGCGCTGACTGAAATACCGATGAGTTCTTAGACACTGGTAGAACAACGGTACCACCTTGCCTCCCTCGCCTTATTGAGACGATGTCTTTAGTTAAAAGCTGCTCCAGCGCAAGTCGCAAGGTCTGCCTGCTTACACCCAATATGCCCGCCAACTCACGCTCAGGAGGAAGGCGATCTCCTGGTGCATAGATACCTACCGCTATAGCAGTTAGAAGTCGATCAGCAACCTGCTGAGGCGCCCTATGAAGCCTCATCGTTCCAATGATCTCGTCATCTAAGCCACTTAGGAACTGACGTGTTATCTCACTTTCCACACCTTGATCTTATCAACTGTAAACACCATGTTATCTTTTGGTATAAAGGACCACACAATAGACCATTTTGTGTTATCTTAACTTATCTACCAAAAGGGGGACCGATGAAAGAGTCACTTAAAGGTTCGGCGAATCACTTAGCCAACGACGCTATCCGCCCATTCAGCGCGCTAGCCATCGCAGTCGCTGCGATCTCTCCGACCACATCTGTATTTCTTGTATATGGTGCAGGTTTGGCTGCTGCGGGGACCGGAGTAGTTTGGGCTTTTGTGATCGGCGGAGTTATCGCTGCTGGCATGGCACTTTCATACGCGGAGGTTGGATCTGCCTTTCTATCAGCCGGAGGTGCTTATACGATCGTTCGGAGGGCTCTAGGCCCAATAGCTGGGGGCGTAACTGCTCTTTTGTTTTTGGTCCTTGGGGTAGTGGTAACCGCATCTATTTTAGTGGCCGCTGCCACGTATCTAAACTCACTCATTCCTGCTCTTCCTGTCAACTGGACAGCGTTTCTGATGATGGCCATCGTCACAGCTCTCTCCATAACTAAAATTTCGCCAACAAGCTGGGTCACAACAGCCATGTTGATGCTTGAACTCGCCGTAATAATTGTGTTCTCCGTCGTTGCTATTACTCATCCAGCCGCTCATGGAGCTTCTATTTTGCATCCCGTCATGGCCGCCGGTCATGGAACCTTGTCTAAGGTCGGAGTAAGCGCTTTATTGGTCGCAGTTGTACCGGCCCTGTTTGCCTATAACGGCTACGACTGGCCCCTTTACTTCTCAGAGGAGTCAACCTCGCCACGACGTTCACTCCCTAAGGCAGTCATCGTTGCTGCAGCAATCTCAATTGGGGTAGAGCTCTTTGCAGTTATCGCAGCCACTGTTGCAACAAAAAACTTAGGTGCTACCACACAAAGTGCAACGCCACTATCGCTTATTGCACAAAACTTACTTGGTACCGCCGGGGCCGATATATTACTGATCGGAGTTGTCGTGGCGATGTTCGACACAGGTCTCGCTGGGAACTTAGCATATGCTCGCATCTACTACGCATGTGCTCGAGACGGTCTATTACCAAAACCTCTCACTCGATTCTTCGGCTATCTAACTCCTAAATCCAAAGTTCCCGCCATGGGTTTCCTAGTACTTTTTGTCGGTAACGGAGTATTAGCCATATTTACCTCCCTGAATAACCTCATAACCTTTACGGGAGTCGTAATCGTCGTCATCTATCTTCTCGTTGCAGTTTCTGCCCTAGTCTCACGGGTAAGGGATAAGGCGATTCCTCGGACCTTCAAGATGCCCCTTTGGCCTCTACCACCCATCGTGGCTATCATTGGAGTTATTATTGCTCTAAGTCAACAGTCAAAGGGAGACCTCATCACTACCGCCATAGTCGTCCTTGTAGGAACGGCTTGGTTTACCTTACGTAGAAGATCTCTACCCCAGCGGCTAGATGGCAACTATCAAGGAGAGGCCGAGGTTTAATACATGAAAGAAGTTACGTCCGTTGTAGTGGTTGGTTCTGGTATTGTCGGACTCTCAACTGCTTGGCATCTTTTACGAGAGGGTGTCTCAGTTACGATCGTTGAGCAAAGCTCAGTTGCTGCAGGAGCGTCATATGGCAACGCTGGCTGGATATCTCCTGGTCTTGCCACCCCACTTCCTGAGCCAAGCGTCATCAAATTCGGAATAAAGTCTCTTACCGACAGAGATTCACCACTTTATATCCCTCCAACAACTGACGGTGCAATCATGACCTTCGCTGCCAGATTCGCACGTAACTGCACGAGATCCAGGTGGAATACATCGATGAAAGCGCTTTTACCTCTGAATGAAGGCGCTATCGAAGGCTACGAGGAGATCTCCTCTCAGTCCAACCACCAAGATGGTCTACGAGCAAAGGAGGCTCCGATCCTTGCCGCCTTTTACTCCAAGAGCGATGCAAGCGCTTTAAAGGAGGAGTTGGCTGACATCGTTATCTCTGGCGGAACAATAAAAAGTCAAGAACTTAGTGGTAGAGACTTGGCAGGTCAGTATCCATACTTGAATCCAAATGTCTCATTCGCAATCTCATTACTTGGACAGCGTTTCATCGATCCTTACAGGTACTGCCTCTCTTTAGCAGACGAAGTAACGGCACTTGGAGGCGAGTTACGATTTGGAGAAAGAGTGCTAGGCGTCGAGCCAACTCATTCCGGTGCCACCACGCGGCTTTCAAACGGCGAAACGGTCACTTCAGATGCAGTGGTAATAGCAACTGGAGCCTGGACGTCCACGTTGGCTAAGAGTCTCGGAGTAAAGGTATCACAAGCGGCCGGACGGGGCTACTCATTTTGGGCTGCATCTGAAGAACAGATAGATCACCCAATATACTTTCCTGCGCAAAGGATTGCGTGCACGCCTTTAGATAATGGGCTCCGAGTGGCCGGAACTATGGAGATTACAGGCACGTTGGAGGCCTATGACTCTAGACGAGTTGACGCTATTGTTAAAAGTGCACGAGGGCTCCTGAAGGGAGTCAATCTAGAGGAAAGAAAGCATGAGTGGGTTGGTCCTCGACCTATAACAGAAGACGGACTACCATTAATTGGGCCGACCAAAAGCGAAAACATCTGGGTCGCCGCAGGGCACGGAATGTGGGGTGTAACTTACGGACCCATCACAGGTCGCCTAGTGGCGCAAGCACTTACCTCCAAGAGACTTCCGTCCACACTCCGACCATTTTCTCCTTTGAGGTGACCAAGTGAGCGACGAATTACAAGGCTCAAGCTCTTTAGAGTCGGTCGTCTTGATGGCTGATCCAGTAATTGGATCTATTCCGATCTCAGAGTCTGGCGAGGCTTTGATACCTATTGAACCGACTCCCAAACTCTCGCTTGAACCAACCTTTAGAGAGTTAGACCCTAGGTGCGTCTACGTGAGAACGTCTGTAGCCGAGAGTCTCTACAGAGCGGCAGAGAGTCTTCCAGACGGCGTCGAGGTTCGTTTCTACGAGGGTTGGCGCTCCAGAGAGACCCAAGCACAGTACTTTAGGGAGTTCTTAGATGCACTAAGATCCATCTATCCAAAAACCACTGTTAAACAGCTACAACGACTAGCGTCTCGCTACGTCTCTCCACCATGGATCGCACCGCCACACGTAACTGGAAGCGCTATCGATCTAACGTTAGGTTACATCAATGGTCCCGAGTTAGATATGGGTACCAAGGTTAATGAAACGCCAGAAGACAGTGAAGACCGATGCTACACATACTCAGAGGATATTTCGAAGGAAGCTCGAAAAAATAGAGAACTGCTTATTAGAGTTCTAACGAGTCAAGGATTTGCCAACTATCCTACCGAGTGGTGGCATTGGTCAAAAGGCGATCGATACTGGGCACACACATACGGTTACGAAAAGGCTCGATTTGGAGAGATTGAACCTACGGGGCCAAGTAGTTCCATTAGTTTCTTTCCCGCGTGACCTCAGCGTGGAAGATACAACGTAACAATTGACTTTATTGCCGATTAATTAATTAGTTAAAAATTATTATTGACATAAAGTAGTAACTAATTAAAGCTAAGCTGCAACTGATTAAGAGATCTATTCATAGATAGAAATACGACCATACTTTTCGAAACAACAAACACAAAAGTGCTAAAGTTAAGGTTAAATTTGGGGCTGAGCGTGTAGATACAACTGGCAAAGAGGATGGTTAGCGTTGAGCGATAAATTACAAGTAGTTCAGGGGAGACACGACCGAATTCTTGTAGCGGGGATATCCAGGTCTGGAAGCTCATGGGTTATCGATGCTCTACGAACAACACCTGGAACAAAATGCTGGTACGAGCCTGATTACATAGACTCCGATCCAAACGGCAAGAAGCCGGCCGGGAGTACAGGTTTCGGACCGTACCCCGTCATTGAACCCGGATCCGACGGCGGTGTGCATAAAGCACTTTGGGACGTCGTCTATAACGGTAAAATACCCGTCACACGAAGAGGAAACATACTAATCCCCCTTGCTAAGCCTTTTTTAAAGTTACCCAAACCAATCCTTCATCCCCTCTTCAAACTAGGGACCAAAGTGTTCACCGCTGTACCTGGCGTAGCACCCGAACGAGTGGCCGTAAAGTCTGTCTTCACTGCTTTTTGTATCGAGTGGATCGTAGAAACCTACGATCCAAAGGTAGTTATGTTACAACGCAATCCACTCAGTATTGTTTCTAGTTGGCGAGACCTAAAGACACCCGTATTTGACCTGGCTACGAGACCACACGTATTGGAAAACTATAGAGATCGATACGAAGGAGATCCCCCTAAAGAAAGTGATTCCGAGTTGACAAAGATTGCTTGGGCGGTCGGTCTGATAACGACGGTTATGAGCGACTCTTTGGAACGACACCCTGAGTGGCTGTTGGTAAACCATGAAGATCTCTGCATCGACTCGCCTGCAAAGTTCAAGACGCTGTGCGAGCGGTTAGAGATTCCTTGGTCAGAGAGTGTAACGGAGTTCTTAAAGAGATCGAACCGTCCCGGCGAAGGACTGGAGACTAAGCGAATCACCGAAGAACAGGTAGATAAGTGGAAGAAAAAGCTCAACTCCGAAGAGGTAGAGGAGATCACAGAGGTTCTCAACCGCTTCCCTCGCAAGGGATGGGTTCGGATACCTAGCGAACGTTCTGGTTAGCAGTAGTATATGACGGCCAAAACTAGTATCCACGCTGGAATCCGGTCGTTGTCGCGCTCTAGGCTCACGACCGATACCAAGAAAATTCTCACAGACAACCTTCTCGCTACGTTCGCTACGACGATCGCCGGACTCCTTGGATTCTTCTTACAGGCGCTTGTAAGCCACACCTTGGAGCCAGTCAAGTTTGGAGCGGCTTTCGCACTGATTAGCTTCTATAGCATCATTGTACGTCCTGCTGCAACCGTTGGTCGCTTAGTAGCATGGCGAACTAGCAGCGAGGTGGCGTCAGACAAAGGTTCCAAAACTGAAGGTAATACTGTACTCAGAGTCACAATAAAGTGGCTTTTGATTATCGGAGTCGTTCTCTCAGGTCTCTCAATCCTAGCAGGTAAGACAATCGGCGGCTATATTCACCTTACAACTACAGATATCATCCTTGCCTCTTTATCAGTACCCTTTCTACTCGCATTTCAGCCTCTCTTAGGCGCCTTACAGGGAGATCGAAGATTCAAAGCTTGGAGTTCTCTAAACATAGTTCTGCCACTCAGCTATGTGCTCCTTGTTGTAGTGCTAGTCTTTCCCTTTGGAGTAGCAGGCGTAATCGGCGGAGTAACCTTAGGATCGGCTATCTCCTTCTTCATTGGGCTCTACATTCTTCGCCGCAGTATATGGTCGACCGACCGAAGCAAGGCGGAACTCCAACTCGGGAAGTACCTGCCGTTTCTAACCACAGGCCTTGCTACAACACTCACAGTTGGAGTATTTATCAGTGCGGACGTCATCGTAGTTCAACATTTCTTTAACCGAACTATCGCAGGTCAGTACGCTATCGTCGCTGTCATAGGTAACGCCTTGTTCTCTGTTGCAGGAGGAGTACTTAGCGCAACTTTCCCAAGTATTGTGGCCCGACAGACCCGTCATCAAAGTACGGTACCCATTTTATTAGGAACTCTCAGCGTATTCATACTCGTTACGATCACTGGGGCAACGGCAATTCAAGCACTCGGGGAGCCGATCCTGCGTATCGTTGGCGGTACAAAGTACATCGGAGCAGCTAGCTTTATCGGATGGTACTCCTTGGGCATGGGAATGTTAAGCTGGGCAACGATACTAATTCACACACAACAAGCTCGAAATAGGATGCATTTGCTTTGGATTCTCCTGCCTGCGCTAGCAGCAAGGATAAGCCTCTTGCTTCTTTTCCATCGATCCATAATGATGGTAGTGACAGTATCTGACACCTTAGTCTTCTTGCTTTGCATCGTACTTTTCATAACCTATATGCTCGACGAAGCTAAGCTTCAACGAGGTGCACGTTTATGACTATCCGAAGAGATCACGTTCTAGTACAGATATGGGAAGATACTCAATGCTGAGGCTTAACTTAGACTATACAGCTCTAAAACATCGATTGAAACACTCGCGGCCCTTTGGACGTCTATCAAATGTTGGAGACTGAAGATCGCACGAGTCGGCTCAAAAACTTTCTCCTTTCACGAACTGAGTGGACAGTAACTCAACCAAAACGAGTTGCTATTGTCTTGGGCATCTTAGGACTCGCGATGCGATACTCCTGGTTGAGTACTTCGCCTTTAGTTGCAGGAGACCAAGGATGGTCTTCGATCTCTCGTCTAAAGACCTACTTTCCATGGCCTAGCATCTGGGACAGCACTGACGGACTTGGGGGCATCAACGCGACCTTCAACTCCTTCAGATACCCTACGTATGCGATCGAAGGTTGGATGGCTCACTTTGGGGCTCATTGGTGGTTAATCGAACGGGTCGTGCTTTATATGCCAGATGCCATTCTCATACCGATCGCAGGATGGTACATTGCTCGAGAGTTTGTTGGACGTAGTCGATGGTCTCTTTTGGGAGCGTTAATCTTTGCCTCAAGCACCTATCTACTAATTGAAAGTAGTAGCGAAGTACCTCTGGCGTTAGGGGCTGCTATCGGATGTTTCGCTTTAGTCACCTTCATCCGTTCTCTCAAGCAACTCTCGATAAAGTGGGCTGTAATAACGAGTCTCCTTATGGCTATCGACTCTAGCGTAGACATAAGACCGACATTTATCTCAGCTCTTATGATGGGACTTTACTTCCTAGTTATCTCCCTCACAGATCCAACTTGGAAGACAGTAACGAAGCGCCTGGGCGTCTCAGCACTGGCTGGATCACTTTACTTGATTACTCAGCTGTTTTGGCTTCTACCCCTCATCGCGTACGGAACAAACTCGCAACTACCCATAGCAAAGCAGCCAGACTTTAACATTGCAACGTTACCTCACTCCTTTACTGGAGTTATCGCTTGGTGGACCGGCGCAAACCCAGCACCATACGTTGAAGGTATATTAAACCCCACATTCATGGTACTTCCACTCGCTGCATTTATCGTTCTCCTTCGTAAGCAAGTAAGTGCCGAGACTCTATGGCTCGCTCTCTGCGCAATTATTTTTGCATTTTTAGGGAAAACCAACACCGCACCGTTTGGCAACATCTACAACTGGATGTTCTCGCATCTTCCTGCGTTCAACCTCTTCAGAGAGGGGTCGAAGTTTCTCTACCCAGTAGTGGCAGCTTACGGAGCACTTATACCGCTGGCGATGAAGTACATGAGCGAATCTGCAAGAACCGCAGGTAAACGAGTCAGGCACCTCTTGACCGTCTCGCAGATGTCTATGTTGGCAACGATAGTAATGCTAAGTGGAGCTTGTATCTGGACTATGTTGGATGGATCTCTACTTGCCACAACCGTCCCGACCCAGGAGCCTTCGTCTTTTGTACAGCTAACGAATCAGTTAAACAAAGACAAATCTCCAGGTCAACTCCTGTGGTTTGGTGGACCCGTATTTCGAACGAAAAACGGGGACTTACACAGCTATAACATAGCCTCGCCAAGGCATCCGTTCGACCAACTAAATGGAAATACCCAGTCACTTATACCAGCAGCCGACGATCCATTTCAGAACTTCTGCCCTGTACATTCACAGCCATACTGCTACGTCAACTCAACACTTCTTCCTTACCTTCTGAGTCAAACAGACACCACCTACGTGGTCGTTCCAAAAGGCGGTGCAATCGGAAGTCTGCCCGGAACAGCCACCAGTGTTTGGTTGAGACAGCAAGTTACTAAGGTCTATGGGGCACCCTACACTCTAGGCTCAGGGACGACTGCAATATATGTTTGGCACCTAAGGCCAAAACTTAAGCCGGCGCAGGTGAGCGCTTATGGAGCAGTTGGCCTCGTCAACTCTGGACCTTGGTCGTTGCAAAGTATCATTCCCGGTCTTCAGTTGCTTCATGTTCCTGCGGTGTACGAACAGACTTATAGTGAAGCAACACTTCCTTCAGCGCCAAGCTCCCTTCCTGATGCCATAGATATCTCACCTTTTATGAACGGCGGTGTGACACTTCGTAAACAAGAGAAAGTCGTACTGCTTATAAACTCTAAGGTCGGAAAGGTAGAGGTACTTGTAAGGGGACACGACCACACATTATCTCAAATCCCTCATCCATACAATCACTCGACATGGGGAGTCTATGGTCCGTTAAGCTTGCCGAGTGGATACTCGTCACTAACAGTAGTAGGGAACGAGTCGATTGGACCGGTGGTTCAGTGGTCTCCACTAGCAAAGAATCAGCTTTCAGCATCGGTCTATCGACCAAAGAAGATCCACTTCGTTCCAAACCAAGAGACTTTATCTGCCCCGGCACCGAGTCAAAAGTACCACTGGATCGCTCTAAATATAGACTACGACAAGGGGTGGTTACTTGGAGGGCAACGGCCTACCGTTTTAGATGGTGGACTCTTCAACCTGTACTATCAACCATACATACACTCCAAGGTTCTAACGTTTCAGTTTCTGACTCACCCTGCTGAGATGGTAGGTCTAGTCGTTTCAGCGCTTACGATTAGCGTTTTGATTGCATTTTTGATTTTCCGCCGTCGCAAGAACAAAGACTCTAACACCTCGGGAAACGTAATCAAAGAGATCGAGGTCGAACTCACCGAAAGCACTCTAGCGACGCGAGTAGCAGCTATAGCTGTGTCTTTTCTAGTAGCTACCCTGTTGCTACAGGCCTACACTTACTATGGTATTCCTTCTAAGCTCCCGTCGTTGGCAATCTCCCAGGATCCATACCTGCTCAACACGGACTTTGCAACTATCGCAATACTCCTCCTTAGCATATCTATACTCCTTCGACTCGGTCGTCCACTAACCACAGCTCTCGACCGGTCATTTACACTTCTTCCACGGGCAAAAAGGAGCCGTACCCCTATCGCTCTCACAATGGTATCGATGCTTGTGCTAAGTTCATGCGGGACTAGTCCATATCAAAACGGAATTAGCGCACTCACCACGGCACAGAACGCGGGACAACCGTCAGATACGATCTTAGGGAGCAGCCTCGAGGCTGCACGTCAGGCTTTCGTCGCTAAAGATGCACTAACATGCATACAGGGTTACACCGCTGCTCTTTATTCATTTCCGAGCGATGCATCAATATATTCGGGCAGATCGCAGTGCTACGATAGTCAAGGCGTCCGCCTTACTGACGCTGCTCTGAACGATATAACAAGAGCGAATCAACTTGCACCCACCAATCCAGATATCGAGTTCCAGCTCGCACAGAGCCTTCAAAGTGTCGGAGAAATCGCGACCTCAGAGTCGGCGTATTTAGACCTCGCTCAACTGCCAGACTCTTCTCCTCAACTTATTCGGGATGCCGTCGACGGACTCATCCAGATTCATAAATTTAGCGCCGCCTCTAAAGCTTTAAAGATCGAACTAGCACGATTCCCAAACGATCCCATAAGCTATCTCGCTCGAAGTGATCTCCAGATTGCGCAGTACAACGAGAATGGAGCACTCAAATCTACCCAAAGAGCCCAAACACTTGCAGCTTCAAGCACTACAAATCAAGCGACTGTCAGCGCATACATCTGCAACTTAGAGATCCAGAGAATACGGCTCCGGAGTGCAGAAGCTAGTTGTCAAATCGCTCTAAAAGATGGTCTTGCCACATCTGGTATCTGGGGAAACCTCGCCGTTGTTGCGGCGGATCAAGGTAACTTCAAAAAGGCTATAGCTCTTATGAACTCCGCAATTGGGGCCTTTGTCGCAAATGTCGGACCCTACGCTCAACCTAGTGGAGTCACTGGCTTCGGTCTGTCAAGTCTCATTACAACTAAGGGAGAGTTTTACGTCGAAGAAGGACAACCGAACAAGGGAATTAGTGACTTTCAACTGGCTCTGAAAGATCTACCTCCAAGCTCTCCGGACTTCCAGGCGGTAATAGAGGCTGATATCCAATCAGCCCAGTAGGCCTCTTTGCCATCACACAGTCAAGCATCTGCCAGGTCGAAGAGATTGCGCAGCATCGCCGAGACACCTTTGTTAGCACTGGACAGTGCCCTAACCTTATGACGTGTTATTTATCGTGCGCTGAGCAGTTATTAGATCTAAAACAGGTTCCTACCAAAGAGTATGTCTAGATATTGGCGCCGAGTTGAAGGGGCTGACTCGATTCAGAGCGAAGTCACGACAACAGACACTAAAGCCTTTTTGAAGTCGATCATGTAACTTAAGACCTCATAGTTATAACTCTACTTCGGGATTGAGCGAGTTGGCGTGACTTCAACTTCATTACGGCAAGAACCATTGAGACTCCGTCTCTTTTTACGTTTACCTTAGATCTTTCGTCATGGCTCCAGTGAACTCCCATCTCTAACACCGTAATACCTGTCCGTAGCGCGCTAGAGATAACCTCTACATCCCATGCAAATCCATTCTCTTTTGAGTCAAGGAGTATCCGATCCCATATCCATGAAGGAGCTACCTTAGCCCCACACTGCGTATCTTTAATGCCTGGACAAATGAGCATCTGCACAAACTTATTGAATGCTCTGCCTGCTAGTTCCCGCTTCTTTGACTCGTGTCTAATGACATGAGCATCAACATGCGATCGAGATCCGATTACAAGTGCATCGAGGCTGTAACTTGTCGTAAATAATCGATTCAACTCCCTAAGCGGCGTAGCCAAATCTAAATCACAGAATCCAGCCAGTTCCGTATCAGAGTGAAGCAACCCTGACCTAAGTGCAGAACCCTTTCCTTCGTGTGGCCGTCGAAGCACACAGACTCGTCTTGATCCCGACTCCTCAATTATCACATTAAGCTTCTCTAAAGTAGCGTCGCTAGATCCATCATCTACAAAGATCAAACGACTATCTTTCGACCAACTCTCTACAAAGTCAATCAAATGGAGTGCACACTCCCCAATTCTCCGCTCCTCATTGTACATCGGTACAACAAGCGTCATCGACACTCCTGTTATAGCCATAATTGGCCAACTTGAAAACTGGACCAGGCAATATCACGTTGTCTCTTAATCCCAATCTTCTTTTGACGACGTTGAAATATATATTTAGACTCCATCATCATTTGAAAATCCCTCCGCTGCGAATGTTCGCATCATTGACACGCAACCAAGCTCACTTATATTCCGATGGTTCACAAACCAAGCAACACTGTTACTTTCAATTCAACAATGCCTCAATGCGCAACAAAGAAAGTAAGAGTGAAAAAATGAACCCATACCTAAATATTTTCTAACTGATCGACACCTAGCCGCCACCAAGCAGTGAACCCCAGGAAGTAAACCTCGCCTAGTGTCCTTCTAGACGACTACGCCTCTTCAAACCCGCCAAAGCACATTCCGATTTACATTCCGCCTCCTTGTGGCACAACCTCATCATCTTGGTCCTGCAACTGAGACCCCATCTCTTTGTTTACACTAAAGTCCTCAATGCATTGTTCATAAGGTGCAACTTCCCGACTTCTACCAACTGACAATCGCAGAAGCTCTAAAAATCTTTCAGAGCTTGTTATCCAGCTGTGCGCTTGCGCCCATATCCTCCCTGCATCACCCATTGAGCGTCTTTTCTCAGCATCGCTCAACAGATCAAGTAGAGCGAGAGCGAGTGCATGACTGTCACCATGGGGAAACAAAACACCAGTATCGCCATCACGCACCGACTCGTTAAGTCCTGGAACATTTGATGCCACAACTGGGAGCGCCCTCGCACTTGCCTCCATACACACGACTCCCCACCCTTCAAAAGACGAAGGGCACACAGCCACCCATGCTTGAGTAGCAAGTTGATCTCGAATCACAGAGCTGACGTAACCATGAAATCTGACATACTCATTGATTCCAAGTTCGGTTACCAACCCCTCCAACCGACTCCGGTCGGGCCCCTGACCTAAAATATCTACTTGAATTGGGCCAATCCATGAGAGTAGATACGGCACTGCCTTGATCAGGACATCAACGGACTTTTGCTGCTTCAGCCTACCCATGCAAAACACAGTCGGAAGAACGCTCTTTGGGGCGCAAAGAGCGTTTGGAGTAAAAACTCCATTCTTTATAACTTCAACTTTACTTTCATGAAATCCAAGTTCTAACAGATCTGACTTTGTGCCGTTGGACACCGCTACAACTCGGCAGTTTTTATAGACTCTCGGCATGACGTATCCCTCTAGAACAACTCCGATCCAACTTAGATACCTAGGAAGTTGAGTACGAAATATCTCCTGATGGACATGGTGTACCAGTAGTACTACAGGAACCTTGCTATAAAGCGGTACAAAAAATGGAATACCATTTTCACAGTCCACGACAATGTCGTACCTTCCTCTTAGAGAGACAAGGTACTTAATGGGCACGCGCAAGTATAAAGTAAACCTGCCGCCGACGCGATGAACTCTAACTCCGTCTACTACGTCGTCTTTAGCGCTACCTCGGTGCCGTTGAGTCAACCATTCAATAGCCACCTCTTCAGGGTTCCAGTCTCTAACGATTTGATAGACATAGTTCTCGGCACCACCAGCCCAAGGATGAGTAGTATCTCTCCAATTGATAATCAATACTCGCAATACTTTGCTAGTACTACTCGGTGGAGATACCATGCCTAAGTCAGGACCTAAAAACCCTCTACAAAACGCAACAACATACGATATTGGGCACAAAAAATAACACAGAAGACGATAAACACCCTGAGTCCGACTCCGTCGTAAACGACCGAAAGCTCCAACACAATAGACTATGGCGATCATCACGTAGGTAAACAGGACTACCTTTGCTATGGATATATCTTGGGTGTATCGGTAGTACAGGTAAGCTAAGGGAAGTCCAAGTAAGACAATCAGCGCACGAAGGACCTCGCCAAACGCTCTAAAACCCTGCTGAAACTGCGGATAATGCCTATATAAAGAGCCCCGTGCATTACCAACTTTCGTCAATACGCTAAGGACTTCTTTAAGTGATTCTGGGGTACTCCTAGCCTGAGACAAGCTCGGGTCTACGACGACACAGAACTCATCTCTGCACGTGACCTTTGCGTAAGCACGCTCCCAAGGACCAACCTCATCGGTCGGTGATTGGAACCCCCCAACACGTTTGAAAACCTCCGATCGAAACGCAAACGAAGTCGATGTAACACAAAGTCCGCTATCTCCTGTGGTCAAATTCAGGAGTCGCCCAGAACCGTTAGTTCGACAGTAGCGCCCAAGATAACCAGATAGCACACGGCCATAGCCACGATCGCCTCCCCAGTCGATCGGTCCCACAGCCAAACCTATTCTGGGATCGATAAACCTCCTTACAACCTGTTCTAACCAGCCCGCCTTAGGCGGCCATTCGCAGTCAAAAAAAACCAGTACACTACCTGAACATACCTTTGCTGCTTCGTCCCATCGGTAGCTTTGAACCGTACCAGCAATGTTCAAAATCTTGACATTTATTGGCAGGGATTGAAGGTCTGAGGAACCGGTCAGTGATGTGGTTAGAATCACCTCAACGTTCGAACGTTCCCTGCCGTCTAGGTCAAAGGTCGACAATACTGCAGGTACATTCGGCAGAACCCCACCCACATCAATTACGATTGAGACTGTAGCGGCTCTATAGTAGCTTACATACGCACCTTCACCCGCACACGCCTCATTTAACATTCCGGCACCATCTCGTTTATGTCCCGACCCTGCAGCTTATTAAAAAAAGGTTCAGCACTAAATTAACGTCCTCGACTCGACTCTTTGGATCATTAAGCAATCAAATATTATC
>JAKBGL010000190.1 GCA_021833085.1 Actinomycetes bacterium
CCATCTTCGCGAAGCGGTTCCGACAAAGATAACGGATCTCCTCTAAAGCGCAGAGCTTCGATCAACTTATCGTATGGCAACTCAACCTCAAGCCCAAGCTCTGCTAGAGTGGCCGGACGACCAAGCTTTAACTCAAGTCGAGCCTGGGCTTTTTGAACTCGAGCTAGCGTATCCCCTGCATGTACGGGAAGACGGATCGTTCGTCCTGTATTGGCTATTCCTCGGGTAATCGCTTGCCTGAGCCACCTTGTTGCATAGGTTGAAAACTTGAATCCGTTGCGCCAATCAAACATCTCGACCGGGTGTATGAGTCCCAAATGCCCTTCCTGTATTAGATCCAAAAGCGGAAGACCCGAAGCCTGATACTTCTTTGCAATAGAAACGACAAGACGAAGGTTGGATTGGACAAAGGCCTCTTCAGCCCGAGTTCCAGTTTTCACCTTCTTCAAAAGCTCTTTTTTGAGGACTTGATCAAGTCCTTTCCCTTTGGATCGTAGCTCACGACTCGCTTGACGCCCTTCTTCTATGTCTTGGGCTAGATGAACTTCGTCTTCTTTTGTAAGTAGTGGGTATGCGCCAATATTACTTAGATAGATACGGACTAGATCCTCTTCGTCCCTATCGAGCCTCTCTTTGGCCAAGGGTCTTCCTCTCCTTGAGTAACCGCTAGTTATGCCAAGTTGGCAAAGAGTACTTTATGCAATCTTTCTTCCGTCAACGTAATGTTCACTATATCTATACCTTCAGAGTACCTTTACACTCCAACTTTCGACACGAAGTAACAAAAAAATCTTAGTCAACTGTACCTAACAACCATCAGCATCTACTCGCAAATACTTCCACCTTCATAGAAAACTTACTTAGCGGAACCCATTAGTGATCGGGAATCTCCTATCCTTGCCAAAACCTTTGTTTGTAAGACGAACACCTGGAGGAGTCTGACGCCGTTTATACTCAGAACGATCGACCAAGGATGCTATCTGCTCTACTGAGTTCGCATCGTATCCGAGGGAAATCACCTCCGACCGTGCCATATCAAGATCGATAAGACGGTAAAGAATCGGATCTAACACATCATAACTTGGCAGCGATTGATCGTCTCGTTGGTCGGGTCGAAGTTCGGCAGAAGGAGCTTTCACCAGTATCGACTTAGGAACAAGGTCAAAGCCCGCAATCTGATTCCGATAGCTACACAACTCATAGACATGAGTTTTAGGTACATCTTTGATAACCGCATACCCTCCCGCCGTATCACCGTACAAGGTAGAGTATCCCGTAGCTAGCTCTGACTTGTTTCCTGTGGTCAATACCAAAGCTCCTCGAAAGTTTGAAAGCGCCATCATTAAAGTACCTCTCACCCTCGACTGGACGTTCTCTTCGGTCGTACCACCTGGAAGATCTCCGAGGTAGCTCTTAAAAAGATCTAGATAACTCTGAAAGACATCGTCGACTGAGACAAGCTCAAATGGAACGCCGAGGTTCTTACAGATCTCCATTGCGTCACTTACCGATGACGAGCTAGAGTACCTAGTCGGCATTCCTATTGCTTGTACTCGACTTGCTCCTAAAGCATCTACCGCAACGGTAAGAACAAGAGCGGAGTCCACGCCACCAGAGACTGCGACCATCACTGAGTTGAAGCCATTCTTCTCAACGTAGTCTCTGGTCCCAAGCACGATGGCTGGATACGACTCCGAGGCGTCAAAGTAACCTAGATCAACCTTTGAGGGTAGCGGAGCTAGATATCCACGCTCAGAGTCTTGATTTACCTGAGCATGATAGACAAGGGGCCTTACTACATGACGTCTTGGGTCATATAGGTGATACGACTCTGAATTTATCTCACTCAACGGTGATTGAGAACGCGCAACTCTAACCTCGGCTAGTTTTGAAGACTCATACCTATCGTTTCCTCTTGGGTCGACCAGTCGCTTTCTAAATCGTTCCGGAAGAAATAGGTCGAACGAACAAACCTCCTCCGAAAACCTTCCACAAGAACCTATCATCTCGCCAAAGTGGTTAAATACTACTGAAGAACCATCAAAGACAAGCTCATCTTGTCCACCAACCATATTGACGTAGGCTATTGACAATGATCCATCGGCAGCCCGCGTCGAAAGCATCTTTTCCCGTTGAAGTTGCTTGCCTTGCGCAAAAGGAGATGCGTTAATATTGACTACAACATCAACTTGACCAGCACTATAGGCTGCCATTGGTCCATAGGGTGACCAAATATCTTCACATATTGTCACTCCTATTCGAACGTCTCCAAAAAGTATCACTGACGGTTCTTCGCGACCTGGACGGAAGTACCGTAGCTCGTCAAATACGCCATAATTAGGAAGTATCTGTTTATGGAACACGGCTTGGATCTTTGCGTCACTAAGAAAAGCTGCTGCGTTGTAAAGATCGTCCGAACGATCAACAAATCCTATTACAACAGCTATGTCTTTAGTCATCGACGTTACTTCTGCAAGCGCATCAAGGTTCGCCTGGACAAACCTAGGCTTTAGCACAAGGTCCTCGGGGGGATATCCAGTGAGAGAAAGCTCGGGGAAAATAACTAACTCAGAGCCCATTCTTCTCGCCTCAGCTAGCGTCTTTTCAATCTTTGCAACATTAGAACTAATCGCACCAACCTCAAAGTTGAGTTGGGCCATACCTAACTTGAGCACACGCATCGACGCTTACCTTCCACCTTCCACCGTTGGCATACTCTATCGGAACTCGATACCTATCAAGGATAAGCCAAAGGGTGCCTTTCAAGCAAAGGCACCCTCAGATCAAAACTCTCAGTGAGCTATCAAACGTATAAATTCAATATTAAATATCGTAGTAAAGATAGAACTCATAGGGATGTGGCCTCAGTCGGATCGCATCCACTTCGCTCGCCCGCTTATAAGAGATCCACTCGTCAATAAGATCCTGAGTAAAGACTTGACCTTCTAACAGATAATCCGTATCCTCTTCCAAGGCTGTCAGTGCTCCTTCAAGAGAAGACGGAACTTGGGGAATTTTCGCAAGTTCAGCAGACGAAAGATCAAACAGGTCTACATCCACCGGATCTG
>JAKBGL010000016.1:0-10142 GCA_021833085.1 Actinomycetes bacterium
AGGAAAGTGTCCAGCAAAGACGGGGAAAGAAGCGCTGGGGATCCAGTACCCCCTCGCTCGGTCGCCTGGCACAATCTCGGTAACGTCATCAACGAGCAAAAACGGTTCTCTATGTGGAATAAAACTCTTCGGATCCATCTCTACAAACTACAAGCTTCCCACCCAGCGTCAAACATCTATATAAGCTGTCATGCCAACTTCCAATAAAGATTGGTTTATTGAAAACAAACGCCTTGGACGTATTGAAAAGAACGCCTGGACTCAAAGTTTGGCCGTATCGCGTTCTGAGGAAGGTAGGACTCGAAGGCACACATGTTCAGCAGAATCGACTTGAGACACTTTCGATATCTCCTCGTATCAGTTCTTACCGTCTCGTCCCGCTGAGAAACCTTTACTCACTTCAACCGATCAGTTAGCAAGGTAAGTGAACCAGCGTTCTTGGGCAATTACCGAAACTCCTGGAATCTTCGACAGCTCCATAAAGGCTTTTGGTGGTCATGGGATATATTTGGATTCTAGATCACTAGGGCCTCATGAGCACGATAAGCACTTAGGCTAAATCAACTCGGAGTTCACACTGTATTTCGGACACACCAAAGACCACTCACAGATCCTCCTTCAACCCATGAACAGGTACACCTTCCACGCTATCTACCGCCACTTTCCAGGTCAGGGACGTCGAAGATCAGGTCGCTAAGATCGTATAGATGATAAAGGGGATCATATTCGACTTTGGGGGCGTACTCTATGGTACACCGCTATCTCACATAGCCAATCTCGAAGAACGGATCGGAGCAGAACCGTCCCAACTCTCCAACCTTCTCGCACGCTCTGGAAGTACCGGAGCTTGGGGTCGGTTTGAACGAGGTGAGATAGATATCACAATATTCGAGAGAGATCTCAACAAAGAGTTGCAAGAGGTGAGCTTAAAGACCTCAGCCTCGGAAATCCTCGAAGTCGTACCAGGTAAGTATAACGACGCTTTAATCAACTATATAACTCAAGAACTACTCGGAAACTTCCAGCTCGCCGTCGTAACTAACAACTTTCAGATTCCGGCGCATCAAGATCCTCTACAGAGGGTTCGCGATCACTTCGAAGTTGTCGTGGAATCCTCTAAGGTGGGCTATCGGAAGCCTGAGCCTTTGATATATGACTACACCTTCTCTCGGCTCAACCTTGCTCCGAATGAAACAATATACATCGACGACATCGGAGCCAATCTACGGTATCCAGCCTCAAGGGGAGCTGCAACAATTAAAGCAGGTCCAACATCTGATGTTGTGCTGATACTAGACACGATCTTAAACTCCGAGACTTTGAGCAACTAATTCTTGATGGGTTCGAATAATGCTCTACGCAAAAGATCCTCTTGCTCTAGAGCATGCATCGCGCTAAAGCCGGTAGCTGGAGAACCCGCCGAAGGTCTTGAGACATGCCGCAGGGAGAACCTAAGCCTTATAGCTGAGTGCAGTCGTTCATGCACAAAAGACCAAGCTCCCATGTTCGCGGGCTCCTCTTGTAGCCAAACTACTTCTTTCGCGTTGTAGTACTTAGAAAACACCTGTTCGATCTCGTCTTCCGGCCACGGAAATAGCTGTTCTAGCCTAACTATTGCAGCTTTAGGTATACCTCCTTCAACAGCATCTTTAGAGTCCCGAAGAGCTATGGCTTCAAAGGCGACCTTACCTGAACAAAACACCACTCTTTCCACGAGTTCAGGAGCCGAATCCATCGCCTCGTCGATTATGGGCCTAAAGGATCCCATAACAAACTCATCGATCGGAGAACGAGAGTTTTTAGAACGAAGGAGCGACTTTGGAGAAGCGACGATCAATGGACGCCTAGTAGATCTGTGCACTTGAGATCTAAAAAGATGAAATATCTGAGAAGACGTGGTGGGGTATACTACTGCCATATTTCCCCCAGATGCGAGCAATAAAAACCTCTCTAACCTAGCCGAGGAGTGCTCCGCTCCTTGACCTTCATATCCATGAGGTAAAAGCATGACGAGGCCCGAGTGTTGTCCCCATTTGTCCTCTGCTGCCGCTATGAACTGGTCGATGATGATTTGCGCTCCATTGGCAAAGTCACCGAACTGAGCCTCCCAACATACAAGAGCGTCCGTCTGAATCAGAGAGTATCCATACTCAAACCCCAACGCAGCATACTCAGAGAGGAGAGAGTCGTAAATCATAAACCTTCCGCCCCGCTCTGCCCGAAGTTGTGGTCCTTCGTAGTCTCGCAGAGTCATCAATGGAAAGTACTCGCGCCCATTGACGTTATCAATCAATGAAGCGTGCCTATGAGAGAACGTTCCCCTTCTGGAGTCTTGACCCGCAAACCTTATATCTTTGCCCTCAAGTAGTAACGAACCGAAAGCTAGATGCTCACCCATAGACCAGTCAACTTCGCCAGAACGGTATAAGGCATCACGCTGCGCGAATAGGCGCTCAAGCTTTGGATGTACGGTAAAGTCGCTGGGGTAGGTGATAAGCCGCTCAGCTACGAGATCTAACGCCTCTTTAGGGACGCCAGTATCTATCCGTTCCAGAGGAACGTTTCGTGGCCTCGGTGGCGGAAGTACCGTTGGATTTGGCGACGTAGCTGAGCGAGTCTCATCCAAGGCGCTCTGCAACTTGCTGAGGAAATCCTCAAGAGCACTCTCCTCGTCTTCTTCTGTTATCTCATTTCTTAGGGAAAGTGACTTCGTGTAAAGTTTTCTCACCGAAGGATGTTCCTCAATAACTCCATACATGAGTGGGTGTGTATAACTAGGTTCATCACCCTCATTATGACCGTGGCGACGATAACAGATCATATCGACGACGACGTCTTTGTGGAAAGTTTGTCGATATTCAAAAGCCAAACGAGCCACTCGAACTACAGACTCAGGATCATCACCATTTACATGGAATATAGGAGCTTGAACGGTTTTTGCTACATCAGAAGCGTATATCGACGATCTCGCTTCATGAGGGTTTGTCGTAAATCCCACCTGGTTGTTTATGACAAGATGAACCGTACCTCCAGTTCGATAGCCTCGAAGTTGGGAAAGATTTAATGTCTCCGCGACCACCCCTTGGCCAGCAAACGCAGCATCTCCGTGAACTAATATAGGCAGCACTGGGAACCCTCCTACGTTGCCATAGAGGTCTTCTTTGGCACGTGCAACACCTTCAACCACTGGATCAACAGCCTCTAGATGAGACGGGTTCGAAGACAACGTTACACCAATTTGAACGCCGTCGCGTCCCTCAAAAGTACCAAGATAACCTTTGTGATACTTTACATCTCCACTACCTTGTACCGATGTAGGATCTAAGTTGCCCTCAAACTCTCGGAAGATCTCGCCATAACTTTTACCCACTATGTTGGCGAGAACGTTCAAACGACCCCTATGAGCCATTCCCAATACAGCTTCGGGTAAACCGCTCGCAGCCGCTAACGTTAAGACTTCATCCAAGAAAGCGATAGCCGATTCGGCACCTTCCAAACCAAACCTCTTGTGACCGATATACCGAGTAGACAGGAACTTTTCAAAGGCCTCAGCAGCGTTTAAGCGTTCCAGAAGTCTCAGCTTCTCTACCTTTGATAGATTAAATGGAACACCCTCTACCCTGCTTTGTATCCACTGCTTCTCCTCAGGAACTTGGATGTGCATGTACTCTATTCCGATAGTGCGACAGTACGCGTCTCGAAGAATGTTTATCATCTTTTCGAGAGTGGCGCTCTCATACCCTGCCAGACCATCAGCGTAAAACTCTCGGCTTAGGTCCCAAAGAGAAAGTCCGTAGGTCTTCGGATCAAGCTCCCTTGAAGGCAAAGGCTTTTGTAAATCCAGTGGATCAAGTTTAGCCATCAGGTGACCTCTCACTCTGTAGTTATTGATGAGAGTCTGAACGTGTACTTGTTTTACGAGTCGATCATCGACTTTTCGAGCTATCGAGTCGTTTGTGTCTAAAGACCACTCAACGGCTGGATAAGGAACCTCTAATGAATCAAAGATAGATTGATAAAACGATCCGCTGCGTAAAAGTTCGTCGATGGTCTTTAAAAACAGACCCGACTCTGCACCTTGGATAATACGGTGGTCATAGGTCGATGTGATTGTGACTGTCTTAGAGATTCCGAGCTCCGCAAGAACCATCGGATCTGATGCCTGAAAATCAGCCCCGTAGGTTATCGACCCTACACCTACAATCGTACCTTGGCCACTCATAAGACGAGGAACAGAGTGAGAAGTACCGATCGTACCAGGATTCGTGATCGTCACTGTTGCTCCAGCGAAGTCGTCAGGGCTAATTTTATTCGCTCGTACTTTCTTTATTAGGGCATCATACGCAGTAGCAAACTGCGAAAACGACATCTCGCTAGCACCCTTTAGGACAGGAACGAAGAGGGCTCGGCCACCATCTTTACGTGGTACGTCAACCGCCACTCCTAGATTCAACACCTCGTGATGTATCACGCCAGGCGTACCCTTCCCGTCGAAGTCCTCAACGAAGGTCGAGTTCATCTGCGGAACCACTTCAACAGCTTTGACAATAGCGTAAGAAATTATGTGGGTAAAACTAACCTTCGCCGCCATTATTCGAACTAAGTGATCATTGATCATAGCTCGATTTACTTCGAGCAAACGGGCTGGAACCTCACGAACAGAGGTTGCAGTAGGTACATCCAATGAGGAGACCATGTTCTCTACTACCTTGCCGGCCATACCCCGCAAAGCAACCGCGCCTTCTATCTGTTTTGGCTCTTGTCTAATCTCCTCTGCAGCCTCGGTGATTACAACCCTTGATGCTGGAACATTCGCTTCAGAGTCACCTGGTATCTCAGAAACATCTTCCCGTACTACATACTCTTTATTGTCATGACGGTCAAGCGGTTCCGAGTTGTTTATCTCACCTACCCCACTAACTCTAGCTTCATAAGAAAGCACTGAGTCCTCTTTGCGATCGAGCAGCTCTTGAGGAAAAGGCGTCTTCGGCTCTGGCGCAACAGCTCCTGCATTGTCCTCAAAAAACTCTCGCCAGCTGGCCGGTACTAGGTGCGGATCTTTCATAAAGAGATCAAACATCTCATCAGCGAGCCAGTCGTTAGGACCAAAGGTATTTGTTGTGATTGGGTGAGAGTTGTGTTCCACAGTTAATGATCGTAGTCAAAGTTCATGTAACTTTAAAATCATTTCGTTGAGCAAGGTCACATTTCTAACTTTAATTATCCAAAAGAGCACGTAACTCCGTCCTCAAATCGACATATCATCGAAATCAAAACTTAAGTGAACAAAGTAACGAGTCGAAACTTAGGTATGAAGACTACTGCAGAGACGTTACCTGCCTTTACCTCAAGAGGTGTCCGTCGACGAGTTGAACCTGGCGAAGGGTCGTCGTGCGCAAGATGTGGCGAAGCCATTAAGTTCTCTATGAAGACACCAGCCCACCAGATCATCGCCAATGTTTACGAGAACGGCGTGTGGAATCGCGTTGAAAACTTCCACGACACCTGTTATCTGAACGCGGGACTCCCATATGGAAACGCAAAAGATTAAGCCCACTTCTACCTAAGCTCAACTTAGCTCCCGTTCCAGCAACTAGCACAGTTCGGTTCAGAGATCCAATGAGAAGCGACTAAGTTACTCGACGTGATTCTGACTGGAGAAAGCTGGATTGAACTCTAACATCTCGACCCGACTTACCAAAGCTACCTACGAACAAACGACTTCTCGTCTAAGCGTTGAGGTATTCAACGAAGAAAGCGAGCTCGACTTGCAGTTTCTTCTCATTCATGGAGCCATGGATCGGAAGTCTTCAATGAGGAGGTTAACGCAAAGACTCTCTCCTCATAAAGTAATTACCTATGACCGAAGGGGGTATGACGAGTCCCTCCTTCTTCGTCCTGAAAGAGATATCAAAGAGTTCTCACCCACAGAACAAGTCGCCGACGTATGGCATCTTGTCGGAGGAAGACCTACCATTATCTTCGGTCACTCTATGGGCGGGACCATAGCCTTGCACTTTGCAACAGAGCTTCCGTCGAACCTAGTCGCTCTCATTACCTACGAATCCCCTCTTCCTGCAGAAAACTGGTGGCCCGTTTGGATGGCAGAACCAGATGAAATAGATAGACCGATCCAACCAGATGACGCGGGTCGTCGTGCGGAAGAGTTTATGATACGCGTTCTAGGTGAGTCGCGGTGGATGCGACTGCCCGAGGAGTTTCGGCGAAGAAGACGGAACGAAGGAGTCACCTTGATAGCCGAGATGGCTTACTTAGCTTCAAAAGAGTACTCAATCCCGTATCAAGACATCAAGGTTCCTCTCTTCTCTTTGGTTGGCCAGTACGCCTCAAACCGTCACATCCTCGCACAACAGCACCTAGTTGAAAATGTAGCCAACGTATTATCAGCCCAGGTAGTTGGGGCTCATCACGGAGCACACATATCGAACTCCAAAGCCATAGCCCAAGTATGCACCTTCATGAAGGAGTTCACCGGCTATCTGTAACACCATGTCATGATCGCTCTAACCTCATAACCAGAGATAGAAGCAGTCGAGTAGGTGGCGGATCGCAGCAGTAGATGAAAGGTCGATCCAGTTCCAGCCACCAACGACATGGTGCATCAAATGCGTCAGTTTCTTATTGAAGTGCACTCGACTAACGCTCTTACCGTGCGTATGCACTAGCGTTCTGCGACCTTACAAACATCGATGGCGACCTAGCGGCTCCTTGACATAGGATTATATAGAGGTCTTAATCGCCTTCTAATTCGACACTATATAGAAGAAGGTATCTATGAAGGTTGCCATTACCGGAAGTAGCGGTCTAATCGGGCGCCACCTCAAAGACGAGCTCTCACGCAACAACCACGATATAATCGTCTTCAAACGAGTGGACTCAGCACAAGCGAAGCCTCGGGATCTGCCGTGGTGGGATCCTTATGACGCTACCGCCTATATACCAAACGATCTTGCCATCGACGCAGTTATACACCTAGGAGGCGAGCCGGTAGCCTCAAAGAGGTGGAACGCCGATATAAAGTCAAGAATCTACGCATCTCGAGTGTACGGTACTCGGGGTATTGTGGAAGCTATAACAAGAGCGAGTCATCCGCCTCGCATCTTCATATCAGCGTCCGCAGTTGGTTACTACGGGGACCGAGGAGCCGAGCTACTCACAGAGAACTCGACTTTAGGAACCGGCTTTTTGTCAACGTTATGTCGAGACTGGGAGGAAGAAGCCAAAAAAGCTCAGGACTTTCACATTAGAACCTGTCTAATACGAACTGGGATCGTACTTGCTAAAGACGGCGGAGCTCTCTCAAAGGCGGTAATACCATTTAGGGTCGGGCTCGGGGGACGCTTGGGCGACGGAAAAGCTTTTATGCCATGGATTCATATAGACGACCACGTTGCTGCCATTATGCACCTACTTTCAGAGATCGAGACTCAGGGCGTGTACAACCTTGTCGGTCCGACATCTGCGACCAATCTAGAGTTCACCAAATACCTGAGTTCGGTTCTATCTCGACCGGCGTTTCTAAGCGTACCTTCTTTCGCTTTAGAGCTGGCTTTAGGCAAGGAGATGGCACACGAGACGGTACTTGCCTCCCAAAATGTACAACCGAAGCGGCTCTTAGATGCGGCGTTTACCTTCAAGTACTCAGATCTCGATACAGCGTTAAAGTCGTTACAACTTTAGGTGTGTAGATTTAGAGACCGCAGACGAATCTAATGAAAGACGAGGGCCAAGATGCCAACCTCAAGATCTAAACGAGCCTTTGACGCTGCAAGACTCTTCGTATCTCTAGGCACGAGACATCTTTTCACAAAGGTGAAGTCCGAGACTGATATTGATAAACAAGGTGATACTAAAAGCCAAAACTCACAACACATTCGTGAAAAGTACGGCGCTATGAGAGGTGTCACCGCGAAGGTCGCCCAGATGGCGAGTTACCTAGATACAAGGATTCCGCAAGGCACCCGAGATGCACTCTCTCAATTTCAAGACAACGCAGTTGGAATAGAGTGGGACCAAGCGAAACAAGTCATAGAAAAAGACCTTGGTCGTAAGTTAAAGGATTTCTTTAAGGAGTTTGAGGAAACTCCATTTGCTGCTGCCTCAATAGGTCAGGTCCACAGAGCAGTCACACGAACCGGCGACCTAGTAGCGGTGAAGGTTCAATATCCAGAGGCTCGCGATGCTATTGTCGCAGATCTAAAGAACTCTCAAAGTCTTGCCACCGTGCTCAAATGGGTCTTCCCCTCTATGGATGTAAATGACATGTCTGAGGAGATCAGATCTCGAATCTTAGAGGAACTCGACTACGTACACGAAGCCAAAGTGCAGGAACTCTTCTACAACTACTACGAGGGACATCCGACCATAGTAATTCCAAAGGTACATAGAGAGTCGAGCGGAGCCACCGTTTTAACGACTGACTACATAGAAGGATTGAACTTCTACAGTGCATTAAATGAGCCTCAATCTCAACTTGACAACTTTGGTGAGACTATTTTTAGGTTTGTCTTTCGATCTCTATATCGCCTCAAAACCTTCAACGGCGACCCTCACCCTGGTAACTACATATTTTTACCAAACGGAAAGGTAGCCTTTTTGGACTTCGGCTTTTCTAGAAGCTTCTCACAATCAGAGATCTCTGACTTTATGGAGATGATCCACTATGCGGTGATCGATCCTAGCCCAAAAATGTTCAGAGAGACTATAGAGAGGAATGGACTTCTCCGATCAAACGCCCCAATCTCCGATGCCGAGGTTTACGACTACTTCTTACCCTACTACAAGATAGTCCTAGAGGCTATTCCCATGACCATTAGTGAAGAGTACTCCAATTCGCTGCTAAGCCATAGCTTCGACAGAAAATCTAGCCTGTCTAAGTACGTAAACGTTCCCAGGAGTTTCGTCGTTGTTCAGCGAATAAATCTTGGACTTTATGCCATTCTTGCTCAAATGAGAGCCACTTCTAACTGGCGAAAGATTGCTGAAGAGATTTGGCCTTTTGTTCTTGGGGAACCCAGCACCGCAATCGGCGAGGAGGAGCAGAGGTGGATAAAAGCGCGGAATCGCTCCGACTCCAGCTGATCGAGCAACCTAAAGTTTAGGGAAATCTCTCATCCGACTAAAAGCGTCGAAGATCACCTGCGTGGAACTCATAAAGCAAGGCAGCGGGTAAAGAAGAGTCCGACAACTTACTACTTTGGAGGAGTCAAACACTATATCCTCGCTGACGGTCGTTGCTGCGGGGTCCGAGAGAAGTTCAAAGGAAAATACGCCTCCAACAGCACTAAACCAACCTCTTCCAGTAGCGACTGAAAGTTTCTCGGCCAGTTCACCCGAGGGTACTTCCGCTACTGTTTCTGCCACTTTTACCACCAAAGTACCCACTCTTGATGACTGTGTATAAGGATAGACAGACAAAGAAGCGGCAAGTAATGAGGCTCCCCTGCCAAAACTACGCTTATGAGGATCGAACTCTGTCACACCATCTTGTCCATATGGCCCGTAACCAAAGACCTTCGAATGAATGCTCATGTCCATCACCACCAATTTTAGTCTAAGTGTGTCCGTTATGAGATATCGACGCTAACTAACTGCGAGCAATCAGATAGTACTTTCGACAACTTTCAGCCCTACTTGACTGTAATAACGTACAAATACCATATTCCGAAACATCACTCCAACATAAAAGCTTTCCGCGTGCGTAATCACCCGACATACACCGTATTAAGGTCACCCTCTCTATAGGAGATCGTCTTAACACTTCCTCTGACTATCTCGATATCCCACACGCTACCCTTTGCACAACGAAGAGGAGTCCCCACTTGTTCCATGTTGGAGCCAATTAGCATCTCCACAAGTTCAGGTGCAACGTTTCCATGGGTACAGGCGACGTAGAAACCATCTCCGCCAAGAGAGAGGAGGAAACTCTGAAGAGCTACATAGGTCGTATTTTCCACCAAGCGATCGTCTAACTTAATCTCCAAACCCAGAGCCGATGATAATGGATCTAAAGTCTGGACACATCTCTTATACGGGCTTGAAAACAGTGCCGTAATCGAATATTTCTCAAGAAATTTTGCAATTCCCTGAGCTTGTTTCATGCCAGCTTGGTTGAGGGAGCG